>JBILCE010000093.1:0-4766 GCA_044353305.1 Paenibacillus sp. | reverse complement strand
AGTTCTCTTTCCCCTCTTCTACATGATCCAGTTCTTCTTCCATTTGTGCAGTAAATTCAACATCCAAAATTTCAGGAAAAAATTGTTCCATCAAATCAATAACAAGTTCACCTAGTTCAGTAGGAACAAATTTCTTTTCCTCGAGCGCCACATATCCACGTTTCTGGATGGTTTCCAAGATTGGAGCATATGTGCTTGGACGACCTATACCCAATTCTTCTAAGGCACGAACTAGTCTTGATTCCGAATAACGAGGTGGTGGTTGTGTGAAATGTTGCTTAGGATCAATGGAACGTTGCTCCAGTTGTTCTCCGATGGAGAGTGGCGGCAATACACGATCTTCTTCCGTTGTTCCGTCGTCGTTGCCTTCCACATAAACCTTCATAAACCCAGCAAATTTCACTTTCGAACCAACTGCCCGAAAAATAACATCGCCTGCTGAGACATCTACTGTCATGGTATCGAGAATCGCTGACGACATTTGGCTAGAAATAAAGCGTTCCCACACTAATTTGTATAAACGATATTGATCCCGACTTAGAAAAGCTTTGACTGATTCTGGATCCCGATCGGCTGAGCTTGGACGAATTGCTTCATGTGCATCCTGCGCATTAGTAGCCTTTTTTGAATAAATCCTAGGTGTTTCAGGCACAAACTTAATGCCATATTTCATTGAAATATAATTCTTTGCCTCTTCCTGTGCTATAGGTGAAATACGCGTCGAATCTGTACGCATATATGAAATAAGACCAACCGTTCCCTCTTTACCGAGATCTATGCCTTCATACAATTGCTGTGCAATGGACATCGTCTTCGATGCGCGAAAATTAAGCTTACGTGCAGCTTCCTGTTGTAATGTGCTAGTTATGAAAGGGGCAGACGGGTGACGTTGGCGCTCCTTCTCTTTCACATCACTGACGAGGAACGGCTTGCCCGCTATATGTTGTAACACTTCTTGGACATCATTCTGGTTGTGTAAATCCTTCTTTTCGCCTTTAAGACTGAAATATTTCACTTCAAACTCACTAGTGCCCGAACTCAATCGACTTGTAATGGTCCAATATTCTTCGGGAATAAATTCTCGAATTTCGTTCTCCCGATCGTTAATCATCTTAACCGCGACTGATTGAACACGACCTGCAGATAGACCTTTTTTCACTTTCTTCCATAATAAAGGACTTATTTTATAACCTACAAGTCGATCCAAAATACGTCGCGCTTGCTGGGCATTAACAAGATCTACGTTGATTGGACGTGGACTTTGAAACGCATCTTTTACAGCCTGCTTGGTTATTTCATTAAATACGACACGACATGGCTCTTTATCATCCAAATCGAGATAATGGGCTAAATGCCATGCAATGGCCTCCCCTTCGCGGTCAGGGTCAGCTGCTAGGTAAATACGTTTCACTTTTCGACTGGCATCCTTCAACTCTTTGAGCACAGAGCCTTTTCCACGAATGGTAATGTATTTCGGTTCAAACTGATTATCGACTTCAACGCCGATTTGACTCTTTGGCAAATCACGAATGTGACCCATCGACGCTTTGACGATATATTTGCTACCCAAATATTTGCCGATCGTTTTTGCTTTTGCAGGTGATTCCACAATGACGAGAGAGTCTGCCATGGGTACCATCCTTCCTTTGGTCGTCGAATGTTGGCCGGTGGTTCGTGACTATTTCTTGCGATAGGACGGACCCGGAAGTTGTTCGATCAAGTTTTTCAGTGCTAAGGATAACAGAATTGTATGCAAATGTCCAAATTTTGTTTCCGTTCGTTCATGCAACTCATCAAGCGTAATCGGTTCCTCTTCAATGAAACGAAGTACGTTTTTTTCTTCTGTGGTAATCGAAGTAGTTTGCTCTTCTCGACTGGTTTTGTCCAAATGAGGAAATTGAAACTGATTTCGGTACTCACGAACAATATGCTCAGCTTCTGTTACAGCAATCGCATGGCGATCCGTCAACAGTTCATTCGTTCCCATACTTCTAGGCGACTAAATCGACCCCGGTAGCGCAAACACCTCACGATTTTGCTGAAAGGCAAAGTCAGCTGTAATTAATGAACCACTCCGAGCCGCCGCTTCTATTACTAAAGTACCGAGACTAAGTCCAGATATAATACGATTGCGCTGAGGGAACAAGCCAGGATGGGCAATTGTTCCAATTGGATATTCTGACAAAAGTAAACCATCGGTTGCGATTTGCTTATAAAGGTTTCCATGCTCCTTCGGGTACACCATATTCACACTGCACCCCAACACCGCAATTGTCCCCCCACCACTCTTCAACGCCCCAAGATGGGCTTCTCCGTCGACACCACGTGCAAGCCCACTTGTAATTGTTATACCATACGGCACAAGCGATTGGGCAAACTCGAATGCAGCCTTTTTCCCATAAACAGTTGGTGTTCTCGTTCCGACAATGGCAATCGAAGGTGATTGTAAAAGTTCTATCCTTCCAATTGCATAAAGTACCCAAGGAGCTTTCGGAATATGCCTTAACCACTCCGGATAGGAATCGTCAAAGATTGTGATTACTTGAATACCTTTTTCCTCGTAGTGTTGTAAAGTGTTGCTGGCATTGATCTCATTCCATTCACGTGCAATTATATCTGATATTTGATGAGAAATCCCATTTGCCCGAAATGTCCCACTCCCGCTCCCCATCAGTTGAAACCAATTGTCTGAGTGACTAATTAATGACGCGATTGAAGCCCAACCTACACCTGTAATTTCGTGTAATGCAATTAAACATTCCCTTGGTTCCAATGTTCATTCCCCTTTTTTCATAAAATAAAACAGCCCCCCGAATCCGACTGTCGGATACGAAAGGCTGCTTGCCTATTCCATGTAACAATGTTTTTATTTATGAGTTGTACACTTGTCTAACAACCCATGCTTCTCAAGTACGCTAACTAGAGTTGAACCCATTTCAGACGGAGTAGCAGCAACTCTAATGCCACAACGTTCAAGTGTAGCTACTTTCTCTGAAGCAGTTCCTTTACCACCGGAAATGATGGCACCCGCATGACCCATCCGCTTTCCTGGAGGCGCGGTTTTACCGCCAATAAATCCGACAACAGGCTTAGTCATATTAGCAGCAATCCACTCTGCCGCCTCTTCTTCTGCTGTACCACCAATTTCACCAATCATAATAACAGCGTAAGTGTCGGGATCTTCATTAAATAGTTTCAAAATATCAATAAATTCTGAACCCTTAACTGGATCACCACCGATACCAACGGCTGAAGATTGACCAATTCCACGAGTCGACAATTGATGCACGGCTTCATATGTCAATGTTCCGCTTCTCGAGACGACACCAACATGTCCAGGGGTATGTATATAGCCAGGCATAATGCCGATTTTACAGGCGCCTGGTGTGATTACACCTGGGCAGTTCGGACCGATAAGTCGGCTTTTTTTTCCTTCCATATAACGGCTTACTTTTACCATGTCTAACACAGGAATGCCTTCTGTTATACAGATGACCAAATCAAGTTCTGCATCAACGGCTTCCATAATACTGTCTGCCGCGAAAGCAGGTGGAACATAGATCACAGATACATTCGCACCAGTAGCTTCCTTAGCTTCTTGCACCGTATTAAAGATCGGAAGTGAAACTTTGCTGCCATTCTCAAGTTCAAACTCGATGGACGTTCCTCCCTTACCAGGAGTCGTACCACCAACCATATTCGTTCCGTATTCAAGCGCGCCTTTCGTGTGGAACATACCGGTTTTACCCGTAATGCCCTGCGTAATAACCTTCGTCGTGTTGTTCACCAAGATACTCATGAATCAGATTCGCTCCTTTCTGTTGTCTCTTATTTCAATGCCGCTACGATTTTTTGAGCACCATCAGCCATTGAATCCGCCGCGATAATGTTAAGACCGGATGTTTTAAGAATGTTCTTACCAATTTCAACGTTAGTACCTTCCAAACGGACAACAAGCGGACGATCAAGGCCAACTTGCTTAGCTGCTTCGACAACACCGTTTGCAATCACGTCACAACGCATAATTCCACCAAAAATATTGACAAAAATACCCTTTACATTCGGATCTGACAAAATAATCTTAAATGCTTCTGTTACTTTCTCAGTCGTCGCACCGCCGCCTACATCAAGGAAGTTCGCAGGTTCGCCACCATAATACTTAATGATGTCCATGGTCGCCATTGCAAGACCCGCTCCGTTAACGAGACAACCAATGTTACCCTCAAGCGCTATGTAGCTTAAATCAAATTTAGATGCTTGAATTTCCTTTTCATCTTCTTCATCCAAATCACGTAAATCTTGAATATCTTTGTGGCGATAAAGCGCATTGGAGTCAAAGTTTAACTTTGCATCAAGTGCCATTACATTGCCATCACCTGTAATAACGAGAGGGTTGATCTCAGCGATCGAGCAGTCTTTATCAACGAACGCAGTATAAAGAGCGGTCATAAATTGCACCGTTTTGTTTACAAGTTCATTCGGAATATTGATCGAATATGCAAGTCGACGGGCTTGGAAACCTTGGAGTCCAACTGCTGGATCAATCACTTCTTTGAATATTTTCTCAGGTGAATGTTCCGCTACTTCTTCAATTTCTGTACCGCCTTCTTCAGAAGCCATCATAACGACGCGACCAGTAGAACGATCTACAACAATACCAATATAGTATTCTTTCTTAATGTCGCATCCTTGTTCGATCAGTAAACGCTTTACTTCTTTACCTTCCGGACCGGTTTGATGCGTCACTAAAACTTTACCAAGAATTT
>JBILCE010000092.1:0-4771 GCA_044353305.1 Paenibacillus sp. | reverse complement strand
AATTTGGTAGGCTGATGACAGAATCCGGTGAATCGTTAAAGCATGACTATGAAGTGACTTGCAAGGAATTGGATGTGATGGTGGAAGAAGCACTACGTATTTCAGGCACGATCGGTTCCCGTATGACAGGTGCAGGTTTTGGTGGTTGTACGGTTTCACTTGTGAAGGAAGAAGCAGTAGCTGAGTTTATCACTAAGGTTGGCGTCGCATATGAGACGCGGACTGGATTGCAGCCAGCTTTTTATGTTGCAGATATTGGTGACGGTGTTAAGGAAATCGAATAGAAAGAGGGATATAGATGGCAGTATTAGTAACAGGTGGGGCGGGTTATATTGGGTCACATACGGTAGCAGCATTACTTGAGCGGGGTGAGCAGGTCGTAGTCGTTGATTCTCTTGCACAAGGTCATCGGGCAGCGGTTCTTGGTGGAACGTTACACGTGGGTGACATCCGCGATGCAGCGTTTTTAGATGAAGTATTTAAGGCGCATCAGATTGATGCCGTCGTCCATTTTGCTGCGAACTCATTGGTAGGCGAAAGCATGCACCAGCCAGCAAAATATTATCACAATAATGTGTACGGAACACTGTGTCTGTTAGAAGCAATGAACAATCACGGGGTAAAGTCAATCGTCTTCTCATCAACAGCTGCGACATATGGCGAACCAGAACGAGTTCCGATTTTAGAAGATGATAGAACAGTTCCTACCAACACTTATGGGGAAACTAAGCTTGCTATGGAAAAAATGATGAAGTGGTTCGACACCGCCTATGGGGTTAAGTATGTTTCCCTTCGTTATTTCAATGCGGCAGGTGCCCATGAAAGTGGACGTATAGGGGAAGACCATCATCCAGAGACACATCTACTGCCGCTTATCCTGCAAGTCCCGCTTGGTCAGCGTGAGTTTGTGTCAATTTTTGGTGACGATTACCCAACCGAAGACGGAACATGTATCCGTGACTATCTACATGTTTCGGATCTTGCGGATGCTCATTTACTTGCCTTAGACCGTCTTCGAAATGGTGGAGATAGTGAGATATACAATCTCGGGAGTGGTCATGGTTTCTCCGTAAAGGCCATGATTGAGGTCGCCCGTAAAGTGACAGGCCATCCTATTCCAGCGCAAATCGTTCCTCGACGTGCAGGTGACCCTGCTGTCTTGATTGCTTCTAGCCAGAAGGCGAAGCGCGAACTCGGTTGGACTCCGAAGCGTGAACGTTTGGAGACCATTATTGAATCCGCTTGGAAATGGCATCAAGCACATCCTAATGGTTATGGTGATCAATAGACCGATGGAGGACGTTTTGTGAAAACAAGTCATATCGACATTTCCTATGAAATTGCCCGTCTTATCCGTTTTGGAGAGACCTCTGGTCTCCTTCAAGAAGGGGATACGATTGTGTCAGAGAATGCGCTTTTAGATTTATTTAAAGTAAATGAACCGTATGCCGGAGATAGAACCCTCTTCCATTCGGAAAGTCCAGTTCCTATTCTAGAGAAGATGTTAGATTTCGCTGCTTCCCAAGGACAGTTACCGGATAACACGACCGGATATCGCGATTTACTTGACGCTAGAATTATGGGTTTACTTATGCCACGACAATCCGAAGTAACGCGTCAGTTTTGGCAATTGGCAGAAAATTCAGGCGTCCGCGCTGCTACCGACTGGTTTTATCGTTTGTCGATCGATTCAAATTACATTCGTATGGATCGCATTCGAAAGAATGAATATTGGTTAGCACCGACATCGTTTGGCGACCTCGAAATCACAATCAATCTGTCCAAGCCAGAAAAAGATCCGAAGGAAATCGCTGCCGAGAGGGCCCTTCCTCAAGCAAATTATCCTAAGTGTTTGTTATGTGTCGAAAATGTTGGTTATGCCGGTCGTCTCAATCATCCTGCGCGGCAAAACCATCGTGTCATTCCATTGACATTAGATGGTGGTCGCTGGAACCTACAATATTCACCTTATGTTTACTATAACGAGCACTGTATCATATTTAGTAACAATCATACCCCGATGACAATCAGTGAGAAAACGTTCATCCGACTACTTGGGTTCGTGCAACAGTTCCCGCACTATTTTGTCGGGTCGAATGCTGATTTGCCGATTGTCGGTGGATCCATTCTCAGTCACGACCACTTTCAAGGTGGTTTCCACAGTTTTCCGATGGAGAAAGCACCTGTTCATATGCGATTCACCCACCCGGGATATGATTCCGTTGAGGCTGGTATTGTAAACTGGCCTATGTCAGTTATACGTATCGCAGGTTCTGATTCAGCCGAATTGACACGTCTTGCAACTTATGTGTTGGAACAATGGAGAGCATACAGTGATCCGGAAGCTGAAATTTTATCACATTCGGAGGACGTTCCGCACAATACGATTACTCCGATTGCTAGGATAAATAAGACCGGTCAGTTCGAGATGGATCTTGTGCTGCGAAATAATCGAACATCGGAAAATTACCCGCACGGTATCTTTCACCCACATGACCACTTGCACCACATTAAGAAGGAAAACATCGGCTTAATTGAAGTGATGGGACTTGCCGTATTGCCAGGACGTCTAAAACAAGAACTTGAACAAATTAGACCTTATTTGACAGGTGCCAATACAGATTCCATTAACGATCTGCAAGAACCGTCACATCATTTGCATAAGCATGCACACTGGATAGTTGAAATGGTCGATCGTTGCCAAGCGAAACTTACCAACGAACAGGCTGTCGCCCTTCTACAAGCTGAAGTTGGAAACAAGTTTATGCAGGTGCTGTCCGATGCGGGTGTATACAAAAATAGCACAAACGGTTGGAAACAGTTTGCTCAATTTATGCAAGCACTAGGATTTCAACCCGAATAAATTTATATCGAAATGACTGCCGTGTTTGTAGAGGGCAGTCATTTCTGTTGAATTCGAGTTGTCCTCTTTTGCTTGAATGTAAAGAATGGTATGATGAGAAAAGTGCAGCGGCCTTTATTAGATAATAAAGAATGATAGAGTGGAGGAAGCGATTTTGCTGAAGCGAACATTAATAGGTCTGATGAAAAGTTTCGAGACCACTGGAGAACATGCGAAAGATCCCGCACTTAGGACAAAGTATTATAGACTTTCTAAAGATGAGGCTTGGGTTGAAATTTTGACTTTACTCAAGAAAATGAAGGGTTACAAAATATTGCATGAAGTGAAAAGTGTTGGTGAAATTATACTCGAAAAGCGAACGGCGACCGGACGAACTCAAGATATCACCATAACGATTTTATCCGCTAATCCCCTTCGTAGCACAGTCGATATATACTCCGCCTCACGAGGTTCCCTAGGAGATCTTGGATCGAACTATCGTACCATTTTACAAATATATCATGTGTTAGATACAAAATTAGCGAATTACAGGGACGCCTAACCTTTAAGAAAGAAAAACAGCGAAGCCAAGTATGGGAACAATCCCTTTGGCCGTCGCTGTTTTTTTGGTAAACTTCATTATAATTGATTATACGAGTTTCTTAACTGCTTCAATTGCTGCTTCGTAGTTCGGGTGCTCTGTCATTTCGCCCAAATATTCGACGTAAGCGATTTTGTTGTTGGCATCTACAACAAAAATGGAGCGCATTAGCAAACCAAATTCCTTAATATAAACGCCGTATGCTTCACCGAACGAGCGGTTCTTATAATCAGAAAGGGTCAGGACTTTATCTACTCCTGTAGCACCGCACCAACGAGATTGCGCGAATGGCAGGTCTACGCTAACGGTCAAGATGACAACATTGTCACCAAGTTTGCTAGCTTCTTCATTGAAGCGACGGGTTTGTGCATCACAAACACCGGTATCAAGCGATGGAACTACACTAATCAACTTCACTTTTCCCGCATAGTTCTCGAGGGAAACTTCTTCCACCAACGTTTTGTTCACTTTGAAGTCAGGAGCACTGTCGCCAACTTTCACTTCGTTACCGATCAACGTAATCGGATTTCCTTTAAATGTCGCATTAGCCATTGCAATAAATCCTCCTCAAACAATAATTGGGCGATCTAGTCCCCTTTATATTATAATATCCTTAATCTGCTATTGTCCAATTCAAGAAAGACAAATAAAGGGGAATCATTGTGGAACTTAGGCAATTACACTATTTTGTGACTGTAGCTAAAAAGCAACATGTGACACAGGCCTCAGAGGAGTTACATGTGGCTCAATCGGCGTTAAGTAGACAAATCCATCAATTAGAGAAAGAACTGGGCGTTCAACTATTTGTTCAAAAAGGCCGCAATTTGCAACTAACGGCAGTGGGTCGGCTGTTTATGGAAAGAGTGGAATCGGTTCTTGTGGAGTTAGAACGAACAGTGGTTGATATACGTGAATTTGTCGATCCGGAGTCAGGTGAAATTCGCATCGGTTTTCCACATAGTTTGGGGATCAATTTGCTTCCTACCGTCATTGCCGAGTTCAGAAGTAAGTATCCTAATATCAAATTTAAGTTAAAGCAAGGCACCTTTGGAAGCTTAATTCGGGATGTGGTGAAAGGTGAGATTGACCTGTCCTTTATCTCTCCATTTCCAGATAATCACAACCACCTTTCAGGAGAGTTTCTATTGAGGGAAGACTTGTTAGCAATTCTCCCGCAAGGCCATCCCTTAGCAGGCGAGACTTCCTTGCGACTTGACCAGTTGAAGGACGAATCTTTCGTTATGTTTAGTGATCAATATTCGCTAAGAAACATTGTATTAGAAGCTTGTAAAGAAGCAGGGTTTCAGCCGAAGATCGGATTTGAAGGG
>JBILCE010000090.1:0-4800 GCA_044353305.1 Paenibacillus sp. | reverse complement strand
GAGAGTGAACTTGCAGCTTCCACCCAAGTTCTCGAAATCATTGCCAAACAGAAGCGATACTCGCTTGCAACCGAATTACCCTCACTTCGACGACTTGTCCGACAACGTGATCAACTACGTCTTGAACTGAAGGTATCAGGTTTATCTCACAATACGCAGCAAGCCAATCGACGCTCAGCGCACCAAGACAATTTACAATCGTTCAGCCAACTCGCCCGCACGGCCCGGCCGCTCTTGCTAGCGGCAACGGCATTCCTCGCCGGCGCTGCGCTGTGGCTCGCCTTCGCGCTCCCGCTAGGCAAGCCTGCGCTTGCCTACGCCGGCTTCGGCGCCTTCGCGCTCGCTTCCGCGGCCATCGCTGGCTTCGCCATCCGCTCGGCAAGCCGCCCCAACACCGCGGCTACCGCCTCGCACGAGCCAGAACCCGCGCTCGTGCAGCTCCTCCGTGAAACGGAGGAGCACCTAGCCGCCAAACTGGCTTCGCTCGCTCCGCTACCGGAGCTCGCCTCAGCTAACGCCTTCGGCACCGGCACCCCGGCTCGCGCATACGCGCGGCTCGCCCCTGTCCATGTCTCCTCACTTAACAGCTTAAACGAGGAGACGCTAGAACAACTCGAGCGACTCGCCCAGGAGTGGCAAGAAGCGACCACCGCCGCTGATACCCGATGCCGGGCTTGGATCGAGGCGGAGGAGGCGCTACAGGCATTCGCTCGTCGAATCGAGCAAGAACAACAACTGCTTGATTCCGCGACTCAGCAACTGGTGGAAGCGCAACATGCTTGGGGCAACTGGTTGCAGCATCATCAGTTTCCAGCGACAGCTACGCCCGATGCCGCGCTTGAGATGCTCCATCAAATCGAGCAATGTACTCAGCTACTCGATAAATTACGTCTTTGTGAAAACAAATTCATGCTATTGCAAGGTCGTCTCAACACCTTGCAACAAACAGCAGTTCGCTTACTAGGACCGACTGCAGCGAATGAGCCGATCTTAGCGATTCGATTATGGAAACAGGATTACCATGCGGCCCTCGAGCGGCAAAGGGAACGACAGAAGCTAGAAGAAAAGGTAAGCGCAATCCGCGCAAATGGGAACACATGCCAACTAAAGCTTCTTCAACTGAAAGAACAAGCAAAAATTCTCTGGGCTTCATTCAATGCAATAGATGAATATACTTTCCGTGAACAAATCTCTTTGCAACAGAAACGGCAGATGCTAGAGGATGAAAAACAGAAAGAAGACAGCATGATCACAGCATTAATCGGGAGTGATTCCCAACTGGACCGACTGGATATGCTTCTCCATGAGGATCAACCCTATGCACTGGTATTGCAAATTGATCAATGTAAAAGCGAGTTAGCGCAACATGAGCTTGAGCAAGATCAACGCAAAGATCGTCGTGGTCGCCTAGCTGGGGAACAGGATGCGCTTGAACATGGGACCACCCATGGGGAAAAGCTTCAACAGCTTGAAGAACACAGGGCGGCGCTTGTTGCGATGACGGCAGAATGGGCCCCACTTGCCATGTGCGCTACACTCATTCGCCAGACGAAGGCACTCTATGAGCGCGAACGTCAGCCGGCTTTGTTGCAGGCCGCCTCCAACTATTTCCGTTCGATCACAGGTGGTCGCTACACTAGGATAGTTATGCCACTAGGCGAGCAACGAATTGTAGCTGAACGGGCGTCAGGTGAGTTGGTTGATTCTTCACAAATGAGCAGGGGAACAGCCGAACAACTCTATCTCGCACTGCGGTTCGCACTGATAGACGAAGTTGTAACTTCTAAAGGGGTATCACTACCTATTCTCATGGACGATATCCTTGTTAATTTCGACAGAGACCGCCAGCAATTAGCGCAACAGGTCATCATAGACCTAGCTAACCGGCACCAAATTTTATTTTTTACTTGTCACCCACACGTAGTGGAGACATTCCACGCACTTGACCCATCGATTCTGAACGTTTCTTTTAACGAATTCGGGAATAACTCTCGTTGATTTTTTCTTGCACACATCGCATACTAGAATTATCGTCAAAAATGGCCTAACGTCTCAAGCGGAAAGGGGCTTTCGCATGTCGAACCGATCGAACAAACCACCGGACCACGAAATCACATATCAAGTTGGCTGGAAAAAAGGAACGATTCAACTTACACAAGATCGATCCGCTCATTTACGTCAAATCCATCTCCCCCCCTTATTGCTCGAAACGTGGAGACCGCTTCCTTTTTTGTCGATTCGTATGCTCCTGGGGATGGTTCTTGTGTTACCACTGGTGGGCACAGTTGCAATGATATGGCTCTTCGCACTCCTTGTGCGAGCCATGTAAGGATAATGGAGGTGTTTCTGTTACATGTATCTTACGTTAGCTATCTTTGTCTGTCTCGTCGCAATCGGTGTTGCGGGTGCCGCTCTATATACGGTCTGGTACGTTAGGCAACAAGCGAGGGGTTACCAAGCTATTCGTGCGAATAAGTCAGCAATTGATCTTGCCGCTCCCTACTTGCTTCGCTGGACCGTTCTAGATTATGCTGGTATGCTATTGTCCTTTATGGGGCTTATGTTCGTGCTTGTTGATTTAATCGCAGTCATTCGCGAGCGAGAGAGCTATCCTTATTATCATTACGGGTACTTAGCTTGTGGTTTCGTGTTTTTGTTAGTATCTGTGCTTTTTTTGCTCCTTCGTTTAGGATTCATTCTAGCTCTTATTAATAAAAACAGGGCTTCTGCGTCCAATCAAAGCCGCGAACCACAGGACACTAAGTAAGCCGAACAAAGGATACAGGGTACCGAGCAGCTTACTGAATCCGATCTGACTAATGACAAAACTGCTTATCAGCACGACAATCACTAGCATTCGTTGACTAAACCCGGTACGCTGCTCGATTTGTACGATAAGTCCATATCCGTTGGCCACGAATGTGGTGAAGATTTCTCCAAAGATGACCATGACGTAAAGAAGTTGCAAGAGTCCACCAAATCCGCTCGTTAAATGGCCCATCGGTATCTCAAATTGCATGACGCCCGGCATTTGCGCAGATAATGCGAAGTGGCAAGCGAACAATAGCAACCCAATCCCTACGCCCCCTAAGATACCGCCCCATCGCAATACCGTTTTATCCCGAATCGTTGCTCCCATAGGTACGAGAACAGCCTGTGCCATGGCCAAATTAAAGGCCACGTAAAGCAGAGGGGATGACCAAATGCGAACCGTCGAATAGTCCGACGACAGACGCAACCAGTTGCCCGCTCCAGGTGAATGCATCGCGGACCATACAATACTCCCTGCGAACGCCAACATAATAGGTACAACAAAACTATTCACCGATAAAATGGCCTGAATACCGCGAGTCAATACACTATAGGCCAATCCTAACGTAACCAACAATCCGATCTGATAAGGCAACTTTAGATGTTCCTCAAATAGCGACCCCGCACCGGCAAGCATAACAGTCGTAATTCCGAAAAGCATGACCATCGTCACTGCGCTAACCCAAGCCCCCACCTTTTTACCGAACAACATGCGATTTAAATCTTCATAAGAAACTGCCCCTATTTCGGCAGCCATCATCAAAATTTTTGTGCCTACCCAGATAAATAATGCTGTCGCTAAGGCGATCGTCCATGCTGCTATTGCGCCATACCGCGTGTAAAATTGCACAATCTCTTGTCCTGTCGCGAATCCCGCTCCTACAATGGTGCCAATATAGGTAAAAGCTACTTGCATCGTTTGGCTGATCTTGTTCATCCGCTCGTCCCCCCAGTCCGCTACTTTCAATGTATGGGGCTTGGCGAACGTCAATGACAGCCAATTAGACTGGAGTTTGATTTATACCTCAAAATTAATATAATTGGCTACAATTCCTGTCTCTTTGTAAAGTTGGCTTGCTCTATAGGGGTGCCGTGTGATACTTTTATTGGAAAACGATATCGGCAAAGGATGACCGCCCATGGAATGGCTTAAGCGAAAAATACTTGAAACTGGCGTTGTCGTCAACGACCAAGTGTTAATTGTTGATGAAATCTTAACGCATCAGGTGGACCCACAATTAGTTAGCGCGATGGGTAAAGAGTTTGCGCAGCGATTTAACGGCGAGTCGATCACGAAAGTCGTGACCATTGAATCCTCCGGTATTCCCATTGGTTTGACAACGGCGCTAGAACTCAATGTCCCGCTCGTATTTGCAAGGCGGAAGAAAACATTGACCACCGATACAGATAGTTACACGGAGCGTGTTCCTTCTTTTACCAAAGGAATCGTTACCGATTTAATGATTGCTAAGCAGCTTCTAAAGGCGGATGACAGAGTTCTGGTCATTGATGATTTCATAGCCAATGGGTATGCTGCACAAGGGTTGCTTCGTATCATCGACCAATCGGGTGCAACAGTTGTAGGGGTTGGCATTGCGATCGAAAAATCGTTCCAATCAGGTGCACAGACGATACGTGAATCTGGTGTTCGGCTCGAGTCGCTTGTCAGAATTGTCCGATTGGAAGAAGGAATCATCGAACTGGCATAACGTCCATTTTCAACTTTTACCAACGTATATCCGCTTCCCAGCGTGTTTGTTTTCCTTTATAATAAGTGAAAAGGTTAACTGGATAGGAGGCTGTTGCGATGGAGCATGTCATGCCGGAAGCTTATTTGACGAAGAAGCTCAATGAAGCAAAGACCCACTTTGAACGTACCTTAGATTGCAAGCACACCGAATTCGATGACTTATACCCTTATATGATCGAGCATCCTCAATTTTTTTGGTATAAACGCTATGTTGCTTGGTCTGAATTGCTTACAATTGT
>JBILCE010000089.1:0-4807 GCA_044353305.1 Paenibacillus sp. | reverse complement strand
CGAGTGGAGTCGTCCCTAATATTTATCGATTTGCAGAAGAACAGACTCAGATTAACCTTGCAATTTCGATCCATGCTCCCAACGATGCCTTGCGGTCTAAGCTGATGCCAGTCAATCGGCGGTATCCGTTCGCCGATCTTATAGATGCATGCATCTATTATACAGAGAAGACAGGGCGTCGCCTTACGTTCGAATACGCCCTAATGGGTGGCGTCAATGATCAACCCGTGCATGCAGAAGAATTGGCTCAGGTGCTGAAAAAACTTCCAATGTGTCATGTTAATTTGATTCCTGTCAACTTCGTACAGGAGAGAGACTTTGTTCGAACGTCTCGGGATGAAATTTTTGAATTCCAGCGTATTTTGGAGCGCAATCAAATTAATACAACCATTAGGCGAGAACAGGGTAGCGATATTGCTGCAGCATGCGGTCAGTTACGTGCGCAACATATGGAATCAGGTGCGAGGTGAAGTTGATTGAAGTCGATTAGCAGAACAGATATCGGACGAATTCGTGCGGTTAATGAAGACCGATTGACCATTAAATCCGGATTAGATGGCCTTACGCTTGCCGTAGTTGCTGACGGAATGGGAGGGCATCAAGCGGGGGAGATCGCCAGTCAAATGGCAATCGATTCGATTGTCACTACTCTTCAGAATGCCAATAGCAAGCTTACTCTAGATGAGCGAGAAGCGGCTTTACAAGAGGCGATCCTTCAGGCAAATCAGACGGTATTCAAATTTGCTTCTAAGAAGGAAGAATATCAGGGAATGGGTACGACCATTGTAGCGGTGCTTGCCTCCTCAGAATGGCTAGTAACCGGCCACATTGGCGATAGTCGCGCATATCTCATCACATCAGACACCATAAAGCAACTTACCGACGATCATTCACTAGTTAATGAATTGCTTCGTCGAGGTCAGATTACACCCGAGGAAGCTGGGCAACACCCCCGACGGAATGTATTAATTCGGGCGCTCGGTACGGAGCTCGATGTGCAGGTTGACGTGAAACGGTTTGCATGGTCGCAAGGGGATTTGGTTCTTATTTGCAGTGATGGACTGCACGGATTGGTCGATGATCGTAAGTTAGAAGAGATTTTACATTCAAATCTTGAATTGACAGTAAAAGTTGATTTACTCATTGAGCAGGCACTTCAAGCAGGTGGGGATGACAATATTAGTGTCGTCCTTCTCCATAATGAAACGGGCGAGGAGGGATCCGAATGATCGGTCAAGAATTAATCGGACGTTATAAAATCCTCGAACGTATCGGTGGCGGCGGTATGGCGCTTGTCTATAAGGGGCATGATCTCTTACTAAATCGGAAAGTAGCTATCAAAGTGCTTCGCCAACAGTTTGTGAACGACGATGAGTTTATTCGTCGATTTCGCCGCGAAGCACAGGCGGCAGCATCGCTTTCACATCCTAATGTAGTTAGTATTTATGATGTTGGTCAGCAAGACGAAGTTCATTACATTGTGATGGAATATATTGAGGGTCAGACACTCAATGATCTAATTAAACATAAAGCGCCGTTACAAGTTGAAGACGCTATCCACATTGCGAGTCAAATTTGTGATGCCCTCGATCATGCTCATTCGAATCAAATTATTCATAGAGACATTAAGCCACACAACATTCTAATTGGCAAAAATGGCCGTGTAAAAGTGACCGACTTCGGGATTGCTCGGGCTACTACCTCATCCACGATTACACAGACAGGTTCTGTTGTAGGCTCGGTACATTATTTTTCACCGGAGCATGCGAAAGGCACGATGGCGGGCGCGAAGAGTGATCTTTATTCCCTTGGTATCGTGTTGTACCAAATGCTAACTGCCCGTTTACCATTTCTCGGCGAGAGTCCAATTAGCGTCGCACTTAAACATTTACAGGAAAATGTAGAGGATCCTCGCAATGTAAATCCTCTCATTCCGCAGAGCGTGGAGAATATTATTCTTAAGGTAATGCGTAAAAATCCGGATGAACGCTATCAATCCGCGAATGAGATGCTTCAAGATCTTGAAACCTGTTTAGATTCCGACAGACGGAATGAACCGAAGTTGATTTTTTTCGAGGCGATTCATGAAGATGATTCTGATCCTACGCGAGTTATCCCGGCCATTCGAACGGAACATATCAAGGGGGTATCCACAATCCCGAATGTGTTACCGGTTGAGGATCGCAAATCCAAACCTTGGGTAAAACCAGTTTTATGGATTGGCATTTTGCTAATCACGTTTATCTCGCTTTGGTTTTTCGTTCAGTATGTATTTGCCAAACTAGACCCTAGCGAAGTGATGGTCCCCAATGTTGAAGGAAAGCCGATCTCTGAGGCAAAATTACTATTGGATGGGCTTAGATTGAAATATCAAGTAAATTTTGAATTTAATGATAAAGTAGATAAAGATATTATCCTCAAGCAGGATAAAAAAGATATGAATATTAAAGAAGGCGGAAGTGTTGTCCTAACCATCAGTAAAGGCATTTCGATGCAGACTATGGAAAATTACCAAGGTAAACCGATCAAAGATGTAACGAATGCGCTCGTAGCGAACGGGATCAAGCGCGAACAGATTAAGACGGACTATAAGCCTTTTAAGGATGAACCGAAAGATACGATCGTCCAACAAGAGCCAAAAGTCGGTGAAGTTTACGATCCAACGAAAGTTGTCTTCACCTTTATTGTTAGCAAAGGCCGCGAGCGTGTTCAAATGCCAGATTTGATCGGCTTAACGGAGAAGGAAGCGAAGGCGAGATTGGTTGTTAGTGGATTGGAAATTAAGGATGAGAATATTCAGATGCAACCGAGCTTCTCGCAACCTAAGGGTAGAGTGTTCAAACAGTGGCCATATGAACCGAAAGATGATGTTGATGCTGGAGCAGAAGACATTCATATTCTGATCAGCACCGGACCACCTGAAGATGCAGGTCCATATACGGGTACGTTCTCGCTTCCACCGGCTAAGGACGGACAGTTGTCTACTTGGCGAATTGTCACTACTGACATTCAAGTGGAAGGTAAGGAATATTTGACATTCAGCAGCAACAAGACGGAAGTCAAGCTGGTTAATGTAATGGTTACCAAGGATAAGAATGCGACGATACAGTTCTACCGAGATAATGTCCTTTTTGATACAAAGACTGTGACATACAATGACTACCTGAATCAAAGGAGTAAACCGACACCTCAACCGTCAAACTCTAATTCCGGGCCGATTAATTCGCCGAGCACTTCCGTTAAACCGGTAGTGTCCCCTTCGCCATCGGCAACGCCTCGGAGGTAAAAATGCTGGATGGATGGATCGTCAAGGCACTTTCTGGTTTTTATTATGTAATTCCCAATGGAGTAACTACTTCAGAACCGGTTCAGTGCCGCGCTCGGGGCATTTTTAAGATGAATAACATAACTCCCCTAGTTGGTGATTATGTTATTTACGAAGTGTCCGCAACTGGTGAAGGTACAATTAATGAGATACAACCACGGGCATCCGAATTGATTCGTCCACCTATTGCAAATGTACAGCAAGCTATTCTGATTTTTTCGATTGCAGAGCCGGCACTAAATCTGCAGTTGTTGGACAAGTTTCTTGTCCATATTGAGCATGAGGGTCTTGAACCAGTGATTTGTTTGACAAAGCACGATTTGCTTCGTTTGGATGACGAGTCGAGTGTAGAGTTGAGCAAACAGGCGGTTGCAATTTATGAACGAATAGGGTACCCGGTTATTGTGACTAGCACGAAACTGCAGACGGGCCTTTCAGAGGTCAAGGAACGACTTCGTGGACGAATTTCCGTATTTTCTGGTCAATCCGGTGTCGGCAAGTCATCTTTAGTGAATGCGCTGATCCCGAATGTGATGATGGAGACGAATCAAATTAGTAAGAAGCTCGGTCGAGGTAAGCATACGACTAGACATGTACAACTGATCCCTATACCAGAAGGTGGTTGGGTCGCGGATACACCTGGCTTTAGTCAACTTGATTTCTTACAGATTGAGGTAGAACAGCTCTCCAACTGCTTCCGTGAATTTAGGTCCCTGTCGCAGGAGTGTAAATTCCGTAGTTGTCTCCATCATACAGAACCGGGTTGTCGTGTCCGACAAGCGGTTGAGAATGGGGAAATTTCGGACAGCCGATATGCTCATTACGGTCAGTTCTTACAGGAAATCAAAGAACGGAAACGGAGGTATTAAATATGCCAGAGCTACGTATAGCGCCATCAATATTGTCAGCGAACTTTGCCAAGTTAGGAGAGGAAATCGCAGATGTAGATCGTGGGGGGGCGGATTGGATTCACGTGGATGTGATGGATGGTCATTTCGTGCCCAACATAACAGTTGGACCACTGATTGTAGAGTCTATTCGTCCCGTCACCTCGTTGCCGATTGACGTGCACCTGATGATCGAAAATCCCGATGCATATATCCCTGCCTTTGCTAAGGCGGGGGCGGATTACATAACCGTACATGCGGAGACCTGTGTTCATTTACATAGGACAATTGACCTTATTCGCAGTATGGGTGTAAAACCTGGTGTTGCGCTCAATCCTGCAACGTCTTTATCTGTTATTGAACATGTTCTAAATGACGTTGATCTTGTGCTATTAATGACCGTCAATCCGGGTTTTGGTGGCCAGACATTTATTCCAACTGTCCTACCTAAGTTGCGTCGTCTAAGCGAAATGCTTCGAGAAGCTGGACGTACTGACGTCGCAGTTGAAGTTGATGGTGGTATTAACGAACAAACAGCGGTACAGGTTATCGAGGCCGGCGCGAATGTACTTGTTGCAGGTAACGCTGTATTTGC
>JBILCE010000088.1:0-4809 GCA_044353305.1 Paenibacillus sp. | reverse complement strand
ACTATTTACCTCAACACCTGCCGAACGCAAAACATGCGTAATCGATCGCAAATGATCAGGTCGCACTCCTTCTAGCATAACATCACCGCCAGAGGCTGCAGTAGCAACCATCAACGTACCTGCGACAATTCGATCAGGAATGACACGATAGCGACAGGGCCTAAATTGATCTACACCTTCAATTGTAATTGTATCAGTTCCAGCCCCCGAAATCGAAGCACCCATCGCGTTCAAAAACGACTGTAAATCTTCGATCTCCGGTTCTCGAGCGGCCCCATGTATTACGGAAACCCCCTCAGCAGAAGCAGCAGCCATCATCATATTCTCAGTTGCACCGACACTGGGGAAATCGAGTTTGATTTCCGCTCCTTTTAACCGATCTGCACTGCAAATAATGGTGTTTCCCGCTTCATGAATCTTAGCGCCGAGCGATCGAAGACCAGCTAAGTGCAAGTTTATTTTTCTCTCACCAATCGCACATCCGCCAGGCTGATAGATTTGGACAGATCCAAATCTCGCAAGCAACGGACCCATCAAGAAGATGGAAGACCGCATCTGTGCCATTAATTGTTCTGGAATATGGCTTGATTTCATCCTCGCACTATTGATCGTGACGGTTTCATGCTCATGCTTCGTTTCACAACCTAGCGACTGCAAAATATGGAGCATGACTTTGATGTCAAGCAAATCCGGTACATTCTCAATCAAATGAGGACCTACTGACAAAATTGAGGCCGCGAGTATAGGTAAAGCCGCATTCTTGGCGCCGTGTATCCGGACAGTTCCCTCAAGGGGCTTACCGCCCTCGATTACCAGCTTCTCCAACGTTGCACCTCCTGAACACTTGCTTGAGCAAGCTGGATCCAGGTGTACGAGCGGCGACGTTCCCTTTACCCAATAGCGGGTTAATCCCGCTCGCCGACGACTAGCACTTCCGGTGTGAGGGTTATGGCAAATTTGGAATAGACGGTTTGTTGGACGAGCTGAATTAGGGACAAGACGTCGTTCGCAGTCGCCCCACCTGTGTTGATAATGAAGTTAGCATGCAGCATGGACACTTCCGCCCCGCCAATCCGCTTACCTTTCAGTCCTGCTTCTTCAATGAATTTGGCAGCATAGCCACCCTCAGGATTGCGGAAAACACTACCCGCACATGGCAATTGAAGCGGTTGAGTGCGTAAGCGACGCTCCTTGTTCGTAGCTAATGCAACCGAAATTTCGTTGCGATTACCGTGTTCAAGTTCGAACACCGCCTCCGTTACGATTCCAGGCACCCGCTGCAAAATGGAATGACGATAGGCATATTCGAGTTCATCCTTGCGCATGACGACCCATTCTCCTGTGTCCAGCAACACTTCAGCATATTTGAGTATGCGCGACACATCAGAACCGTGAGCTCCTGCGTTCATGTAGACAGCACCGCCGACGCTGCCCGGAATGCCCCCTGCGAATTCAAGTCCAGTCAACCCTTGACGACTGGCTTTCTGCGACAGCGTGATGAAAGAATAAGCACCTCCGACGTACACGATTCGGTCATCAAATCGGACATAGTTGAGTGCTTCACCAAGCTTGATCACAACCCCGCGAATCCCCTTATCCGTTACTAACAAGTTAGAGCCCCTACCAAGGACAAAATAAGGAATCTGACGCGTTTGCAAAAGACGAACGGTTTGCACGAGTTGCTCCTTCGTATGCGGCACGAGCAACACATCAGCAGGGCCTCCGATTTTCCATGTTGTATGAGGCGCCAGCGGTTCCTGCATATGCACATCAGCGACACCTGCTTCTCGCAGTTCCGCTATGACCTGCTCCAGCATGGGTTCAACCTCCTCTACAGAACAACAAGAGCGAGCCTATACGGTGCCGTTGTCTGTCACGGTTATAGTGTAGTTTATGTGTCGGTGTAAAGAGTGTGACAATCGCCCAAGAGGATAAGGAGGGCAACTTTATGGGAAAGTAGAATCATTTCTTCGCAACCTGATGAATGAGTTTCACAATCGTATCTGTCGCATGCTGTCCTGCATAATTACTGCAAGCGGCGTGATACTTTTCGCGACTAGCATATACTTGATTAACGGTTTGGGCAAGTGTCGATGGAGTTAAGTTTTCTTCCGCAAGCACGTGAGCTAATCCTTCCTTTTCGAAAGATTGGGCATTTAAAATTTGATCTCCCCGACTAGCCTGGCGCGTAAGCGGAATAAGAACCATTGGTTTCTGTAACTGCACAAATTCGAAAATCGACGTCGCTCCTGCTCTGGAGACGATCACATCAGCTAGTGCAAGCAAATCCGGCAACTCTTTATTCACATACTCAAATTGACAATAACCACGGGTGGATTGAAGAGCTGGGTCCAGGTTCCCTTTTCCACAAAGGTGAATAATCTGAAACGAATCAAGCAGGTGATTCAGCTCCGCACGAACCGCTTCATTGATCACCTTAGCTCCTAAACTGCCTCCCATAATTAACAAAATCGGTTTGCTTCGGACAAAATCTGTAAGTGCTCGGCCACGTTCCGCCTTACCTTGCATCAACTCTTCGCGAATGGGCAGGCCCGTGACTTGTATTTTACTAGCTGGGAGATGTTGAGCGGTTTCCGGGAAATTCACACAAACGTAACTTGCCATTGGCACAGACAATTTGTTTGCTAGTCCAGGCGACATGTCCGATTCATGGATGATAACCGGAATTCGACGAAGTTTGGCTGCGGCGACAACTGGAACAGAGACGAAACCACCTTTGGAAAATACAACGTTAGGCTGCAGTCTTCCTAATAATCGATACGCATCGAACATCCCTTTGACAACTTTGAACGGATCTTTAAAGTTTTTTAAATCAAAATAGCGCCGTAATTTCCCTGATGAGATCGCATGAAAGGGTACATCCGTTTCGGTGATAATCGAACGTTCAATCCCATCTGCAGAGCCGATGTAAGCGATTGACCAGTCCTGGCGACGAAGCACCGAAATAAGTGCTAAATTCGGTGTAACATGTCCAGCGGAACCGCCGCCGGTAAATACGATTTTAGGCAAATCAGGTCACCTCGAGTAACGTGAAATATTAAGCAAGATACCAATAGACGTAAGCATTAATGTAAGTGAAGAGCCGCCATAGCTGATCATTGGTAGAGTGATGCCGGTTACGGGAAACATCCCGATGACAACACCGATGTTGATGATCACCTGCACCGCTATCATGCCAACTATGCCAACGGCTAATAAACTACCGAACGTGTCAGGTGCGGTAATGGCAATACGCATTCCGCGCCAAACCAGTAACGCAAACAATACAATGACGAGCGCACCACCGATAAAGCCAAGTTCTTCACCGATAATTGAGAAGATAAAATCCGTTTGTGGTTCCGGTAAGTAGCTGTATTTCTGTCGACTCATACCTAGTCCAAGCCCAACAAATCCACCGGGACCAATAGCATAGAGTGATTGAATAATTTGATAACCGGTACCGAGCGGATCTTGCCAAGGATCGAGGAAGCCAGTAATTCTCTTCATTCGATAAGGTGCGGCTAAAATAAGGCCAACGAGACCAGCGACACCGACTAGTGCTAGACCACCAAGATGAGCTATTCGAGCACCGGCTGAATAAATAATCAAAATGGAAGCACCGACTAGGACAACGCCCGTACCGAGGTCGGGCTGTAGCATAATTAAACCGAGGGCGGCTCCCATTATAGCTAGCGGCGGCATTAAACCTTGGCGGAACTCGGTAATCAAGGTCGAATCGTCAGAAAGTCGCTTGGCCAAAAACAAAATCATTGCCATTTTCATAAATTCCGACGGTTGAATACCAAATGAAGCAATTCCAAGCCAGCTACGTGCGCCGCCTCGGATGACGCCAATCCCCGGTATGAGCACGATGACGAGCAAAGCGAAACCGATCAACAGACCCCATTTAGCATAAGGTTTCCAGCTTAGGTAACTGACGTTCATCGTCGTGATCATTGCGAGGATACCTAATACGGCGAACAGCAACTGTCGTTTAACGAAATAAAAGGATTCTCCGTGTTCGTGCATCGATAAGACTGCACTTGCGCTGTAAACCATGACGATACCGATAGCAAGTATCGATAATGTAACGATCAACAAAATGTAATCCGGAGCAGAACGTGATTTCCCCATAAAAGCCACCTCATTTGGCAGAAGTGAGGGCTTGTATCCCTCATTTTAAAGGTTATGCACGCTCTCCTTAAACATTCGTCCACGCTCTTCGTAAGAAGTAAACATGTCCCAACTCGCGCAAGCAGGAGATAAGAGGACTACGTCTCCGGAACGAGCTATACTCTCAGCTGAACGGACAGCTGTTGCCATGGCATCTTGCGGTGATAAGGCATTATCAATGGTATGGATCTGCTCTAGTCCAGCCAGACGGGCGACATCGGCTATTTTACCTTGAGTCTCACCCAATGCGACGAGGCCTCGCAAACGTGCCCGGAAATAGGGCTCTAGTTCGGTGTATTCCATCCCACGGTCGAGACCACCTGCAATCAACACCACAGATTGCTTGAACGACTGTAAATCTTTGATCGTCGCAGCAGGATTGGTCGCTTTAGAGCCGTTATAGTAGGTTACCCCTTCTTTCTCAGCAACAAATTCAAGTCGATGCTCTACTCCACGAAATGCCCGCAAATCAGCTGCAATCGTCTGTGCATCTACACCGACTGCTAGAGCGACTGCCGTTGCCGCCATGGCATTCTCTATATTATGGTCCCCGGGGATGCCTATTTCATCTGCGTGCAGGACGACTCCTTCATGACCATTCATTCGATACAACAAAACACGATCCCGCAAAAAGAC
>JBILCE010000087.1:0-4848 GCA_044353305.1 Paenibacillus sp. | reverse complement strand
AACTTGCTTCGGTATAACGGAGATATGCTCCGGGTTGTTCAGAAACTGTTGGGCGAGTTTTTTGATATTCTCTGGCATAGTTGCCGAAAATAACATAGTGTGACGCTCAGACGGCACTTGTCTTAAGATCGACTGAATGTCTTCGAGGAATCCCATATCGAGCATTTCATCTGCCTCATCTAGGATAACCGAACGTACATCGTCTAACTTAATTGTCTTACGGTTGATGTGATCCAACAATCGTCCTGGCGTACCTATGATGATTTGTGGTTTCTTCCGTAACGCACGAATTTGCTTCACAATATCTTGACCGCCATAGATAGGCAATGAACGAATTCCTTTGAAACGACCGAGTTTCTCAATTTCTTCTGCAACCTGAATGGCAAGTTCCCGCGTCGGACACATAATTAAGGCAACAATTTTTTCTTCTGTGACCTCAATTCGATCGACTAAAGGAATACCGAAAGCAGCGGTTTTACCTGTGCCTGTTTGCGCTTGACCGATTAAATCCCGACCTTCCATGGCGATTGGAATCGCCTGTTCTTGAATGGGGGTAGATTCTTCGAACCCCATCTCGGTGATCGCGCGCAACACCTTAGGTCCTAGATTAAATTCTTGAAATGTTTTCAACTTGCTTCAAACTCCTTTTCGGGATGGTCCCGTCTCTGTATACCCTTAAGTACTCTCTCCGCTCCTCGGAGCGTTGCAGGGTTTGGCTACAAACCGATTCTGCGCAACATCTCCAACTTAGTATCCGCATGGAAAGCAAACTTCAATACAAGAAAAAAGTATTTCCCCGACTTGACTCGCAGGAAAATACTGCCGTACTTAAGAATATCTTTACTATTATAGCACAACGATTGTCGATAATTCCACTTGACGATATTTTTTTTAGTTAAAGGAGAGACATAATTAGATTTTACAGAAAATCGATGAATTCATTCCTTTTTTGCCATACTAAGCCTGAATAAAGACAAGTTAGTGGGGAGGAATCGTAGTTGAGAAAAGTCGGCACAGCATTGATCATGTTCCTGTGTGGGGCATTGGGTGCAATTAGTTTTAACTGGCTACTCATTCCCCACGGTCTTGTAGCTGGAGGCTTGTCGGGTGTTGCCATGGTGCTCGGTTATCTCGGCGCCGGAAAGATCAATATATTGTTTTTACTTCTTAATATACCCATTGTTGTGTGGGGTTTCTATGCGATCGGTCGGGCTTTCGTCTTTAACAGCCTCATATGTATTTCAACCACGGTTGGCTTTATGGAGATTATTCCCTTAAAAGCATTCGCGATTGATCCTCTTTTGTCAGCTGTATTTGGCGGTGTTATGGTCGGTCTGGCAACAGGCCTGGCGTTAAGAAATGGGGGGTCCACAGGTGGGGTGGACATAGTGGGATCAATTGTGACACGAAAAAGGGATTTCCCGATTGGAATGTCGTTATTCACAATAAATGGGATTATTGTGGTAGCTATCGGGTTTATTAAACAGGATTGGAACTTAGCGCTCACATCAATGCTTTCTATTTTCATCACTGGAAAAGTGGTCGATATGATCCATATCCGCCATGTAAAAATAACGGCATTTATTGTGACTTGCCACAAAGAACGATTACTTGAGCAACTCCTTCGTCTACCACGGGGAGTTACTGTGTTAAAAACAGAAGGGGCCTACCATCATCAAGAGCAGGCCATGCTGATGACTGTTACGACTCGTTATGAGCTTGTAGAACTCAAAAAGATTGTGCGAAGCCATGATCCGAGGGCATTCGTCAACATTGTGGAAACAGTTGGCGTACTTGGAGAGTTTCGACGATAACTAAATGGATCAATGAATCATCCGTTTTACGCATCCATGCGCCTAGTTCTAAGCAAATATGTATAAGTCCCGATGAACAAAGCGGCAGCAATCAAGGAAATGATAGCACCCATTCCATATAGTCCAAATCCTCCCCAGCGATCTAGCAAGGTTCCACCTAAATATCCCCCTGCAATTCCTGCTAAACCTAGAAATACAGCTGAAAGTATTGACTGTCCGGTTGATCTAAGTTGTTCGGGAACAAGCCTTGTCGTGTAGTGAATTGCGATTATCCAGAAAAGTGAAAATGTAAGAAAATTTAAAGATTGCAGAGCAAATAAAGCCCATGGGTCAGTAATAATTGCATAAAGCAACCACCTAATCGCATATAGGAAGCTTACAACACCTAACAGGGCTAGTTCATGGTACCGTTTTAATAATCGATTTGCTAGCATAAAGCCGGGGAGTTCCACTAGGGCAGCTATTGCCCAAGAAGCACTAAGAAGCCAATTTGGTGCCCCATTCTGATGAATATAAAGCCCAAACAATACGTCGTTCGCACGATGTGGAATCATTAATACAAATACCAATAACAGATACCATAAAAATAGACGATTTCGAAGTAGCATCCCAATCGCATTTACTGTGACTCGTGGACCTTCCGATTTCACGTCACGAAGTCCAAAGATGAGGATTGGTATGGGAAACAACCAGAAAATCCAATAAAGCTTATCAATATGTTCTACCCCTCCGACAAGGGGGACGAGAAGACCTACAAGTACAGCAACAATACAAAATCCAAGTGAACCAAACATCCGAATGGAAGCATACGATTGATTCGTTCCCTCTATCGATTGAATAGCCATACTATCTAGCAACGGAATCGAAGGTAACATGAAAAAAAAGAGGAGTAACACAAAGACGAATGTTAGGGTAAAGCCGGAAACCGAAAATAAAAAAAAGCTAGAAACAATCGTCAATGACCATAGTGTCAAAATAATCCATTTTACCGATTGCATCCAGTCGCTCACATAGCCCCAAAAAGGCTGAGCAAACATAGCAATAAATGGACCAATCATCATTAGAATCCCGACTTCACTAGATGTGTAGCCTTTGGTTACAAAATAGAGCGGTAAAAACGTCTGCAAAATGACAGTTGTCGCATAGTAAGTGAAGTTTAGGCCCCGGAGAGCAGCAATTTGCTTATGCATGTTGTTCTCTTTTCTAAGAAATATATTTATCTAGCTGCATCGATAATAAAAGCAGATCCTTTCTCGACACGCTTCTTTTCAACGATTACGGCTTCCTTCAATACCGGAAGCTTAATATAGTGCCTAGCAAGGCTTGCTTCGACGCTGTCGAATGCTCTTTGATCGTTCTCTGCTATGACGATCATAACAACTTCACGATCGTCAATCGTCAATTCTAATTTGTACATGAACATAAACCGTCCTCCTAAGCATAAGAAAAACCTCCTTTGCCGAATAGCAAGGAAGCCTAAGTTGAGTATTAGCTTTATTGAGATAAGCGGAGTGCTAACTCATATAAGTCACGATTAAACGTTTTTTTCGTGTTCACAACTGTATCGATGTCTGTTGCGACAAGTTCCCCTTTGACAATGCCACAGGCTTTCCCAGAATCCCCTTCAATCAAGCTCCGAACCGCAAAGTCCCCGAGTCGGCTTGCAAGGATTCGGTCATTATGAGTAGGAGTACCGCCTCTTTGAATGTGGCCCAATACGGTAACACGCGACTCGATACCATTCAAACTTGTGATCCGTGATGAAAGCTCTTCCCCACTACCTACGCCTTCGGCAACGATAATAATACTATGTCGCTTACCGGCCTTGAAATTTTCGCCCATTCGACCAGCAACTTCGTCTAAATTAAACGGTACTTCTGGTACGAGAATCGTCTCCGCACCGCTTGCTAGACCTGCATATAATGCAATGTCTCCGCAATGGCGACCCATCACCTCAACTACGGATGACCGTTCATGTGATGTCATCGTATCACGAAGCTTATTAATTGCGTCAACGACAATAGTAACCGCTGTATCAAATCCAATCGTAAAGTCCGTGAATGGAATATCGTTGTCAATCGTTCCTGGCAATCCCATTGTCTTAATACCTAATTTATTTAATTTATTTGCACCCTGGTAAGAACCGTCTCCACCTATGACAACAAGCCCATCAATACCCCGTTTGCGAAGGTTATCTGCGGCAAGTTGTTGCCCTGCTGAGGTCAGCATCTCTTTACAACGTGCCGTCTGTAAGATCGTCCCGCCCCGTTGGATGATGTCTCCCACACTGCGCAAATCCATTTCGCGAATATCGTCATGAATTAATCCATAATAACCTCGTTGCACCGCAAAAACTTTAAGCCCATGAAAAATAGCACTGCGCACCACCGCTCGAACGGCTGCATTCATTCCTTGGGAGTCGCCCCCACTTGTCAATACAGCAATTGATTTTACCGCTGTCATAACTCGAAATCCTCCCATTCCAACAGTTATTATTTCTCTCTTGTCCTAAAATCTCGAACGAATCCACATACTATTCACCCAAAAAAACAGCCGTGTCATCGGGCTATTTTTCATCAACCTTTTAGCGGCACTCCGAACAGTAGCTTGTCCTTTAATTTTAGGATCAGACAGGTAAAGTGCAACTAATCCTTCGATTATCATACGGTGAAATGTCGTTAAATGCAATGATTTCACCTTCACTCTTGCTTGATCGACGATCCATTCCAGACGAGACACTGCCGTGTCAGAATCCGGGTAATAATGGCAAAAATTTAAATCGCCACCGATCTGATCTTCTTCTTGATCAATCAAGTAATCTAGCATGATATGAAGGCCACAAACATATGGAAAATACGCTTCTCGGATCGCCGAAGCTTGTTCAACTGTCAAGTCTTCATCAGCAGCTGCTACAAGAAGCATAAACATTCCTAATGTTGAACCCGTGGCCGCAGCAAACTCATTCCACTTTAGTTCCGCAACTGAGCTCCGATTCTGCTCCCACCAAGATAACAAGGCAGCTTCTCGATGATTA
>JBILCE010000086.1:0-4918 GCA_044353305.1 Paenibacillus sp. | reverse complement strand
CGATGCGTATATATCCCAAGATTCAGCGCTTTCCGAGGAGTCAACATAACGCGGGATATTAAGGTTATATTCATTGCTTCGGATTTCTTCTCGACTTACAACTTTTGAAAATTTGTCAACGTTCTCACGCCCGATGACAACATCGGAAATTTTTTTAATATCAGATGCTCTTAACTTGTTATTTTTACCTTCTTTTATAAAACCCTTAGAGGCATCAATAATCAGTACATCTGTATTTTCTCGCTTTTGTTTTAAAACCATTACGATGGTTGGAATGCCTGTTCCAAAAAATATGTTTGAAGGCAGACCAATAATCGCATCTACATGATTATTCTCGATTAGGTTTCTGCGGATTGCACCTTCCTCGCCACCACGAAACAACACACCGTGTGGGAGAACAATGGTCATTATGCCGTCTGGTCGAATGTGAAAAAGATCATGCAATAAGAAGGCGTAGTCCGCTTTGCTTTTTGGGGCCAATCCAAAGCGAGCATACCGTGGATCGTTCTCTTTGCCTGACGATTCCCAAGATTGAGAATATGGGGGGTTAGAGACAACGGCGTCTACATACAATGGATCATAGGTATTCAAACGATCATTCTCATCAAAATATGGCCAGTCTTCCTCTAGGGTGTCACCATTGCGGGTTACAATATTGGAAGGTTCAATGCCGCGCATTACTAAATTCATACGTGTTAGGTTATATGTGTTTTCCTTTAATTCTTGTGCATAATATTTGATTTTATTTTCATCATTTATATATTTAGATACGCTTTGTCCGATGTTAATTAGCAAAGAGCCGGAACCACTTGTTGGGTCATAAATTCTAATCTCACTTCTGCCTTTCAGGTGATTGGCAACAATTTCAGACATCAGTAACGACACTTCATGAGGGGTATAAAATTCGCCTGCCTTTTTACCTGCATTGGCCGCAAACATACTGATGAGATATTCGTAAATAAACCCAAGAACATCATAGTCCTGTTTTCCGTCCATCGGAATGTCCTTAATCAACTGTAGCAATCCGCTGATTGATTTTGTTTGTGTGCCAGAGCTGTCACCAAGTTTACTTAAACCGGTTTGCAAGGTATCAAAAACGCCGTCAAAAACCTTTTTGTGTGTTTTATAAATCAAACGACTAAAGGCAGAAAGTGCATCTCTGACATTAGATACATCAAAATCCTTTCCCATTTCAAGCCAAGTGGAAAATAGGTCTTTGTAGGCAATAAAATAGCCAACACCTTTTTGTATAAATTCCACTATTTCTTGGTCTTCTTCAGTAATTGCCTTGATATCGTTATCAGTAAAATCATTTGCCTTTAAAAATTTCACTTCCTTATCGGATAGATATTTGTAAAAAATAAAACCTAATATGTAATCCTTAAATTCGTTCGCCTCTATTTTGGAACGGATTTTGTTTGCGGATTGAAATATCTTTGTAGCCAATTGTTGCTTATTCATATATTTTTAATTCCTCCTTAGTCCAATAGGTCGTCTTGGAGCCACCTGCCGGATTCAACATTTTAGTTAGATTTTACCATATTCATTCGCACGTGTGTTTGTAGAGTTACATTTATCATAGACCATCGTTGTGACTACATACTGTCAGCAAATATATGTTCTCATTAAAAATTTTCATTGCATGTCGATGAATTGATTCATTTTCTTTGGGGGGTCTTTTTCACCAAATCTCGTATACTTTTACGCAAAACTCTTAACTTTTACGCAAAATGGCATACTTTCGCGAAAAGGTGCGACCCCCCCCTAGCCAAAAATCCCCCCAAACGACTTGTTTGAGGGGACCTGCTATACCTATTAAAGATGGCTGAAAAACCCGAAACCCTAGTAATATCAAGGGTTCCGCTCTATCCTCACGACTGTCTCGACGTGTGCAGTCTGTGGGAACATGTCCACCGGTTGCACCTGGGTTACGTGATAGCCGTCGTCGCATAGGATGCGCAGGTCGCGAGCTAGCGTTGCGGGATCGCAGGAGACGTAGACGACACGGGACGGTTTCATCTGGATAATGGTGCGAAGCAAGGCGGGATCGCAACCTTTACGCGGAGGATCGACGACCACAATGTCGGCATGAATGCCACTTCGTTTCCACGCGGGAATCACCGTCTCTGCTTGTCCAACAGCGAACTTCACGTTATGCAGACCATTCAGCTCTGCGTTGGCGCGGGCATCTTCGATGGCTTCAGGCACAATTTCAACGCCGTATACTTGGTGAGCATGTTTAGCTAGAAAAAGCGAGATCGTACCAATCCCACAATAGGCATCAATCACCGTTTCTCTCCCGGTAAGTTGCGCATATTCCAGGGCTTTGCTATATAAAATCTCTGTCTGCGCCGGATTCACCTGATAGAACGAGCGAGGCGAAATGGCGAACCGAATCCCTCCGATCGTGTCGTGAATAACAGGGGCACCCCATAAAACACGAGTCTCATGACCCATGACGAGGGAATGGCGAGTGGTATTCATATTATGACAAATGCTCGTCACCATCGGAAGATCCCTCCGGATGTTCCGGATTAACGCCTCTTTTGCTGGTAAATGGGAACCGTTCGTGACGAGCACAATCATGAGTTCCCCCGTGTGCACACCTACTTTGGCAATTACGTGCCGCAACGTTCCCCGGCCAGAGGCCGCATCGTATCCGCCAATACCCAGTTCACTAGCGATTCGTTTAACGGTAGCAACCACAACATTGTTACGATCTTCTTGAATGTGACAAGTGTCAAACTCGATAATTTCATGGGATCCTTGAGCGTAAAATCCACCGATCAATTGGCCGCCACGCTGCCCAAATGGTACTTGCGCCTTATTGCGATAGTGCCACGGATCAGCCATGCCAATGGTTGGATGCACCACAAGAGCAACTTGTGATTTGGCTGTGATGGCATTTTTAGTAACCCTCGATCCCACGTTGGGTTGCGCATCAAGCTGTGAGCCCGCTTCTTTTACCACTCCCGCTACCTTAAACTTCCCGATACGCTCAAGCGCATCGATTACAAATTGCCGCTTTTGCTGAAGCTGCGCCTCGTAACCAAGATGTTGCAACTGACAACCGCCACATTCATCATAAATAAGACACGGAGGCGTAACGCGATCTGCACTCTTTTGCAAAATCCGAGCGGTTCGCGCTAGTCCGTACGTTTTCTTCAGTTGCTCCACATGAGCGAGCACTTTCTCCCCTGGCAAGGCGCCGCGCACGAAAAGGGTAAAGCCCGCAACGCGACCCACCCCTTCGCCATCGCCATTCATGCCGACAACGTCTACTTCATAGACGTAGCCGGTCATCACCGGTTGCCCCGGGTCGCCCATCGGGGCCATCGGCTCACGCCTCCGGCCACCTAACGGCTTCGCCGCTCCGCTCTCGCCCGCTTGCCTACGGCCACCCATCGGCTTCGCCGCTCCGCCCCCGATGGCCCGCTGGTCGCGGCCATCCACGCGCCGCCGCTCGCCACTGCCAAAGCGCCCACGCGCTGAAGCTGCTTCGCCATCTCGCGCCTGTTCAAAACCCCCGCCATTGTGACCCGCGCGGAGGCTATCTTTTCCGTGACTCCCTTTACTCGTTCGCTTCCGATTTCTCATTTTTGCAACAGTCCTGCTTTCTTTTTATAAGAGCTTGCGCCCTTCTCGTCTACATAAATACTAAGGTGCCTAGGAAGCGCCGAGAATACGCAAGGCAACGTTCCCCCATATTCCCCATCAAGGTTGATCTGAACATAATCCGGCGACGACACTTCAATCCGGTTGGTCCGCAAGTAAATCACCTGTGGATCATGGATATGCTCACCGCGCAGCGCCAACGTGACCACCCGGATAAACTCACCGAGATTACACTTGCGAAGCAAAAACACATCAAACATCCCATCATCTAAACTCGCATCCGGTGCCAGCTTCTCAAAACCACCTACCGAATTACTATTACTGATCAAAAACAACATCACTTCTTCATGCAGTTCCCGATCGTCCGTCTTGACAAGCAGTTCAATCGGCCGCAAGCGCGGCAATTTCTCTAGACCCTTCATATAATAAGCCATCTGACCGATCACGGTTTTCAACTTACTAGGCACCTCGTATGTGAGCTCAGTCAACGAACCCCCACCCGCAATATTGATAAAATACCGCTGATTCACTTTGCCCACATCAACCAATCTCGAATATCCCCTGGTAATAATGTCACACGCATCCTGCCACTTTCGTGGAATCCCAAGCGCACGGGCAAAATCATTCGTCGTCCCAAGCGGCAAAATCCCCAGATGCGGCCGCACCTGCTTCTCCGCAAGCCCATTGATCACTTCGTTCAACGTACCATCGCCGCCTGCGGCAATGACGATGTCGAAGCCCCGCTCCACGGCTTGGGCCGCCGCCATCATCGCATCACCTTCGCCCGTCGTCGCGTGCGTCGACGTCTCCAACCCCGCTTGCTCAAGCCGCTGCAACACCTCCGGCAGTCGCTTTCGCATCTCTTCCCGCCCGGAGGTCGGATTATAAATTAATCTTGCCCGTTTGGCCAAAACCGTCAGCCCCTTCGCCCACGTTTACTCTGTCTCCACCAGTCCGTGCGTTGCCAACCTTCGCTCCATCCAGCGTGTAACCTGCGGGTGCGGCAACAAGGCTTGCCCATTATATTTGTAAGTAAGCCCTGCCAATCTCTCCGGGATCACTTTATTCGTAAAATATCCTCGACTTAGAAAAAGGGGTGCCACTACCACCGTCAAGTCAGGACGGTCCTGCTGCCAGCACTTCACGGTAGCAGCCGCTTCATCGGGTAGCAACATGGCGCCTCCCACCTCTGCAAAACCCCCTACCCGCTTGAGTCTAGCCGATAGCCGATGTAACCCCTCTCGCCACTGCTCATGAAAGCCTGCTTCCTTACTTCCATGACCGATTAACAACAATAACTCCT
>JBILCE010000004.1:0-14251 GCA_044353305.1 Paenibacillus sp. | reverse complement strand
TGGATGTGAAGGTGCTTATTTATGAGGGGGATTTTGATGAAATTTCAGAAGTTGACAGCAAACTGGTAAAGTTAGCGAAAGTGCTTGGTGGCAAAGTCATTACGAATGATTTCAATCTAAATAAGGTGTGCGAGTTGCAGGGGGTCGCGGTGTTAAATATCAACGATCTTGCTAATGCGATAAAGCCCGTCGTGTTACCTGGCGAAGAGATCTGCGTACAAGTGATAAAAGACGGTAAGGAGTTCGGGCAAGGGGTCGCCTACTTGGACGATGGCACGATGATCGTAGTCGAGGGTGGACGAGATTTTATCGGATTGATGATGGAAGTGATGGTGACGAGCGTCTTGCAGACATCGGCTGGACGAATGATTTTTGCAAAACCGAAATTGTTGGAAAAAGCTCTGTAAAACAGTTATCATAAAGGATGGCGAACAGGACGTAAGCCGAAACGGGACTTGCGTCTTTGCTATGTTCGGAAGCTGGTAGCAGGTAGGGGTCAACATGGAGAAAATGTTCTCAGTCATTATCGTAGCAGCGGGTAAAGGTACACGCATGGGTATGGCTGAAAGTAAACAGCATCTGCCGCTTGCGGGTGTTCCCATTCTGGTCCATACGCTTCGCGTGTTCGAAGCATTGGAAGCGGTACGCGAAGTTGTGCTCGTGGTGGGGGACCATGATCGAGCAAGATGTGAGCGATATATAGTGGAATATGGGTTACACAAGACGATCCGTGTGGTGGCTGGGGGAGCGGAGCGACAGTCCTCCGTTCACGAGGGGTTGAAGGCCATTGCGGTCGATGCGCAGTGGGTATTGATCCATGACGGTGTTCGCCCATTCGTGACCGAGGATGAAGTGCTCCGATGCTGGCAAAAGGCAGTCGAAAATGGCGCTGCGGTATTAGCTGTGCCCGTGAAGGATACAGTCAAGCAGGTATCGATAGCTACGGGTAAGATTGAGGCGACGCCAGATCGCCGCACGCTTTGGGCTGTACATACACCTCAGGCTTTCCAAGTAAATGCGATTAGGGAAGCCCATGAACTTGCTGAGCGCGAAGGTGTCATTGGTACCGACGATGCTATGTTACTCGAACGGTTAGGTCGTCAGGTTCATGTGGTAGAAGGCCGCTATACGAATGTGAAGATTACGACGCTTGAGGATTTAGAATGGGCGGAGTGGAGAATAAGTATGAACCAAGGGGGAAATGGACGATGATTCGTGTCGGACAAGGATTTGACGTTCACCAACTAGTGGAAGGACGCAAGTGTATCATTGGAGGGGTCACGATTCCTTATGAGAAAGGCTTGCTAGGCCATTCTGATGCCGATGTACTGCTTCATGCGATTAGCGACGCTATTTTGGGGGCATTGGCACTCGGGGATATCGGCAAACATTTTCCAGACACCGATGAAGCTTTCAAGGATGCGGACAGTGTCAAACTGTTGGAACAAGTATGGGAGCTTGTGAAAGCTCAGGGCTATCGATTAGGCAACATTGATTCCACGATTATCGCGCAGAAGCCGAAGATGGCGTCATATATTCCAGACATGGTCTCTGTTATCGCACGTGTGCTGGAAGCAGACCCTTCTCAAGTAAATGTGAAAGCGACGACGACAGAAAAGCTCGGCTTTCCCGGTCGTGGTGAAGGCATTGCCGCACAATCCGTTGTTTGTTTAATTAAAAATGTGCTATCATAAGCGATAACTTTTTGGAGTAAAGGAGTTTTCTTTCATATGTCTAGCAAAATTCGTGTCCGTTATGCTCCAAGTCCAACGGGACACCTGCATATAGGGAATGCCAGAACGGCATTATTTAATTATTTGTACGCTAGAAAGCACGGTGGCACATTCGTCATTCGGATCGAAGATACAGATGTGAAACGTAACGTTGCCGGCGGAGAAGAAAGCCAGTTAAAATATTTGCAGTGGCTTGGTGTTGATTGGGACGAAAGTGTCGATGTTGGGGGAGCTTACGGTCCTTATCGTCAAACCGAAAGGTTGGACCTGTATCGCCAACATACCGAGGAATTGCTTCGCCGAGGCTTGGCCTATCGGTGCTATTGCACCGAGGACGAACTAGAGCGCGAACGAGAGGAGCAGACTGCTCGTGGCGAGACGCCGAAGTATTCAGGCAAATGCAGCCAACTAACGGCCGAGCAAGAGCAATTGTTCCAGGCTGAGGGGCGTATTCCAAGCATACGTTTCCGCGTCCCTGATGGCAAGCTATATAGCTGGGATGATACCGTGAAGGGTACAATCTCGTTCGAATCCGATGGCATCGGTGATTTTGTTATTGTCAAAAAGGACGGCATCCCTACTTACAACTACGCGGTCGTTGTGGATGATCATTTGATGGAGATTAGCCACGTTTTACGTGGAGAGGACCACATTTCGAACACTCCTCGCCAATTAATGATTTATGAAGCTTTTAAATGGACGCCACCAGTTTTTTGTCATATGACGTTAATTGTGAATGAGCAGCGGAAAAAGCTGAGCAAGCGGGACGAATCGATCATTCAATTTATTGAGCAATATGATGCGCTTGGATTTTTGCCAGACACGTTATTTAATTTCATTTCATTGCTGGGCTGGTCCCCAGAAGGCGAAAGTGAAATGTTTAGCAAAGAAGAGTTAATTACGCTATTCGACGAGAATCGACTTTCCAAAAGTCCCGCTGTGTTTGACACGATTAAATTAAACTGGCTGAATGGTCAGTATCTCAAGAATGCTGATCTGCAACGAGTGGTAGATCTCTGTATTCCCCATTTGCAAAAAGCAGGCTATCTTCCAGCATCGATTGATGATGAGCTTTATGCATGGGTGCGTTCGCTTGTGAAGCTTTATCAGGATCGGTTGCAGTATGCAGCGGAGATAGCTGGGCTTACAGGTGTGTTTTTCCGGACTGAGGTGGAGCTGGAAGAAGGGGCGGATGCGATTCTGGCGGAAGAGTATGCGCCGATTGTGCTAGCGAGTTTCCGTAAGCAAGTTGAGATGGCTAGCGATTGGGCACCTGAGTCGATTGGGGTTATGCTGAAAGCAGTCCAAGCGGAAACCGGGTACAAGGGCAAACCGTTGTTCATGACGGTACGGGTAGCGCTTACGGGGCAGATGCACGGACCTGATTTGAATCAAACGATCTTCTTGCTTGGTCAAACCAACGTGCTCGCCAGATTGTCTCGTTCTTAATCGCCCAGGCAAACGGTTTATTTTGCGCATATTGTCATTGTGACACGTTTTCGATATACTGAGGGAAACAGCACCATGTTCGTATTTTGCGATGATCGAGAGAAGTACCACTGTGTTGGATTCACAGAGAGGACATCCGCCCCATTAGGCGTGCTGGAAGATGTCCATTCCATTGGTGGGAAGATGCGCTCGGGAGCAGCCGCTTCGAGGACAGCCAAGTAGGTTGATCAGAGAGGTAGCCGGGTAGCGCCGATATCCGCTGGCAAGCAGGCACCGCAAGGGCCTAATTAGCAGAGTGGGACCGCGTATGTACACGCCTCTGCAGCAGAGATGCTGTAGAGGCTTTTTGTTTTAGAGACTTATTTGCGTGGGGATAACAAGGGGTGAGGTAATTGTTTAGTAAAATGAGGGAAGATATTCAGGCGATTTTTGATAATGATCCTGCGGCACGGGGCTATTTTGAAGTCGTATTTACTTACTCCGGTCTACATGCCCTCTGGGCTCATCGACTGGCGCATTGGTTTTATATGAAAAGACGATACACACTTGCGCGGATTATTTCGCAACTGAGCCGATTTTTAACAGGCATTGAGATTCATCCTGGGGCGAGAATTGGTCGTCGATTGTTCATTGACCATGGGATGGGTGTTGTGATCGGGGAGACGGCCGAAATCGGCGACGATGTGTTGATTTATCACGGAGTCACGTTGGGTGGGACAGGTAAGGAGAAAGGGAAGCGACATCCAACCATTGGAAACAATGTAGTGATTGGAGCGGGTGCCAAGGTGACCGGATCATTCACAGTAGGAGACAATTCCAAGATTGGTGCAAATGCGGTTGTCGTTCGAGAGGTGCCGCCAAATAGCACCGTTGTAGGTATTCCAGGCCGAATTGTGAAGCAAGATGGCGTTAGCCGTAACCGACTTGACCATACAGATGTGCCCGATCCCGTGGTTGATTTATTTACCAAAATGCAGCAGCAAATCGATGACTTGCAACGCCAACTACAGAAGAAAACAGATGAAAATGGAGGCAAGTCGGCACCATGAGCTTAGCTATTTTCAATTCCATGACACGCAAGAAGGAACCGTTTCGTTCGATTGAGCCTGGCAAAGTTAAAATGTATGTTTGCGGGCCAACGGTCTACAATTATATTCATATCGGCAATGCACGACCTGCGATTGTGTTCGATGTGGTGAAACGGTACTTGACATCGATCGGCTATGATGTGACATATGTCGTTAACTTTACGGATGTTGATGATAAGCTGATTCGCAAAGCCGAAGAACTGGGAATGACTGTCCCGGAAGTGGCTGATCGGTTTATTCAGGCGTTCCTCGAGGATACAAAAGGTTTGCGCGTGGAAGGGGCGATACATCCCCGGGTAACGGACAATATTCCGGAGATTATTGCGTTTATTGAGGCGCTAATCGACAAAAGCTATGCTTACGAAAGCAAGGGCGATGTCTATTTTCGCACGCAGAAGTTCGCAGATTATGGGAAACTGGCGAACAAAAATCTAGACGAACTGCAATTTGGTATTCGCATCGAAGTCGATGAGCGCAAGGAGAATCCGGAAGACTTTGTGCTATGGAAGGCGGCAAAGCCGGGCGAAATTGCCTGGGCAAGCCCCTGGGGCGAAGGACGTCCGGGCTGGCACATCGAGTGCTCGGCAATGGCGAAGAAATATCTCGGCGTTACGATTGACATTCATGGGGGTGGGCAAGATCTAGAGTTTCCGCATCATGAATGTGAGGTTGCACAATCCGAGGCGCTTTCCGGACACGCGCTCGCCCATTACTGGATGCATAATGGTTATTTAAATATTAATAATGAGAAAATGTCAAAATCACTCGGTAACGGGCTCAATGTTCGTGACCTTTTGAAGCAATATAAGGCAGAGGCGATCCGCTTTTTCATGCTGTCTGCTCATTACCGCGGTCCGCTGAACTTTAGTGACGAAGCTGTCCGTGCAGCGGAGAACAGTCTTGATCGTCTCAACAATTGCATTGCAGCGCTACGTCACCGGCTTCAGGGTGCAACAAGTGACGGGTTAGATCCAGCGATCCACCATGCTATCGAGCAAGCAAAGACGACTTTCGAGCTCAAAATGAACGATGACTTCAACACCGCAGACGCCATAACCGTCATGTTTGACCTTGTCGCTGAAGCTAATCTTTACCTGTTAAATCAGCAGGTCAGCAGTATTTCGATCCAAGCGCTTCTCCAGCAATTTCAAGCGATGGACTTTGTGCTAGCGATCCTTGAGGTGGAATCGAACCAATTGCTAGACGGTGATGTTGAACGACTGATTGAGGAGCGGGTCGAAGCACGTAGGTCGAAGGATTGGAAGCGTGCCGACGAAATTCGTGATCTTTTGTCAGAAAGAGGGATCTTGCTGGAGGATACGCCGCAAGGCATCCGTTGGCGCAGAAAGTGAGGAGCCGACATGAACGAGACACTATGGGCATTTGATCCGAGCAAAGAACCGTCACAGCTTCATCCCCTTGTCTTGGCCTACATGGGCGATGCGGTGTACGAAGTGTTTATTCGACAATATTTGATCAGCCAGAAAAACCTGAAGCCGAATCATATGCAGAAACAGTCGATTCACTTCGTCTCAGCCAAAGCGCAAGCGCAAGTATTGGGGAAGATGCTCCCCTTTTTAACAGAGGAAGAGCAGGACGTTGTCCGCCGGGGGCGGAATGCGAAATCGGGCTCTGTCCCGAAAAATACCGATGCGGTCGTTTATCGGCACAGCACAGCGTTCGAGACGCTACTTGGATATCTGTTTTACCAAAAACGATTTGACCGCTTATACGCCCTTATGGTGATGACGGTCGACGATGCCACCACGACGGCAAGCAGGGGGTAAATATGAGCGAAGAATACATTGCAGGCCGACACCCGGTCATGGAAGCGATTAAATCAGGGCGGACGATTCACAAGTTGTTCATTGCGGATTCCGCGCAGAAGCATCAGATAGTCCCGGTGCTTACCGAGGCGAAGCAACACGGTCTAATCGTTCAATATGTAGATAAAAAGAAACTTGACCAACTCGTTCCGCAAATGCAGCACCAAGGAGTCGTTGCTCAAGTGGCGGCTTATGACTATGCCGAAGTTGAAGATATTTTGGCACGTGCTCGTGAGAAGGGGGAGACTCCTTTTATAATTGTACTTGACGAGATTGAGGATCCACATAATTTGGGTTCTATTCTTCGATCGGCCGACTGTACTGGTGTGCATGGGGTCATTATTCCCAAACGACGCTCTGTCGGTTTGACTGCTACGGTGGCGAAGACATCAGTGGGTGCGATGGAATATGTACCTGTGGCCCGTGTGACCAATATTGCACAGACATTAAAGGAACTGAAAGATGCAGGCATATGGATTGCTGGAGCTGATGGTACAGCGCCAAAGAACGTTTATGATACGGACCTGACATTACCACTTGCAATTGTTATTGGCAATGAAGGCAAAGGAATTGGGCGTTTGATTAAGGAAACTTGTGATTTCTTGGTCAAATTACCGATGTTTGGCCAAATCAACTCGTTAAACGCCTCTGTCGCTGCATCTGTCCTCATGTATGAAACTGTTCGTCAGCGTAAGATCGGTGCTCGCTAGTATGCGTGAGTATTTGATCGTCGACGGTTACAACGTTATCGGTGCATGGCCGGAGTTGAGTAGATTGAAGGAGCTTGATTTAGAAGAGGCACGTAGTCAATTGATTGATATGCTGGCCAATTATCAAGCTTATTCTGGCATGCATGTCACGCTTGTATTCGATGCCCATCAGGTTCCAGGACTTGGTCGTACATATGAGCAGAGCAGATTAACTGTCGTGTACACACGCGAGAAGGAGACGGCTGACGCGCTCATTGAGCGACTAGTTACAGTCTTGATTGGTCGCCGCCGCCGCGTTTATGTTGCTACTAACGATATGACAGAGCAGCATGTTATTTTTGGAAAAGGAGCCTTCCGTTTAACGGCAAGGGAACTTCTTGTAAAAGTTAAGCTAGGACAACAGGATGTTCGCGAATCGATCCAAGCAGACCGACCGCATAAACGAAACATTCTCGATAACAAGTTGACAGAAGAGCAGAAGCGACTGTTTGAAAAATGGCGCCGGGGCTTATAAATACTAGGTTTCACCTAATTCCTTCTAGTTGACGGGTTTTTCTGGCTTCATGTATACTTAGCTTATTATTGAGGACCAATCAGTATGTATTCGTAATTACGCCCTGTGCATGTCGGCAAGATAAATGGATTAGGAAAGTAGCCTATCAGGCCAGGCCGGAGGGATTGAAGTGAGTGTCGACCTCAATGAATTATTTTCATTCGATTACGAACTCAAGTCCGACGAAGACATTGTCGAGGCGGTACGAGAAGGTAATAGCGAAGCGTTAGAGTATTTAATAAATAAATATAAGAATTTTGTTCGTGCCAAAGCGAGATCCTATTTTTTAATTGGAGCAGATCGAGAAGATATCGTTCAAGAAGGCATGATCGGCCTATTTAAATCGATTCGTGATTTTCGCGGGGACAAGCTTGCTTCGTTTAAGGCGTTTGCTGAGCTTTGTATTACTCGACAGATTATCACAGCGATTAAAACGGCGACAAGACAGAAGCACATTCCGCTGAATTCCTATGTCTCGTTGGACAAGCCGATATATGATGAAGATTCTGACCGCACGCTTTTGGATATTATTTGTGGGTCACGGGTTTCGGATCCAGAAGAAATGCTGATACACCGAGAAGAGTTCACTGGGCTCGAAGATAAGATGAGTGAGATACTAAGTGGTCTAGAACGTCGGGTATTAATGCTTTATTTGGATGGGCGGTCTTATCAAGAGATTGCTGTTGATCTTGACCGACATGTGAAGTCGATCGACAATGCGCTTCAGCGGGTAAAACGTAAATTGGAACGTTATCTGGAATTAAGAGATATGACTTAGCATTCACCTTGGTGGAAGGTGAATGCTTTTTTATTTTAGACGCAATCTATATTCCTTGACATGAAAAACCGGCTGTGATAAATTATTTTAGTGACCCTAAATTGTCGAAGCCGATCCCTTGGACAAAAGATGGGTAATCGAAGATGTCTTGGGAGGTGTAAACATGCGGGTAATCATTACATTAGCGTGCACGGAATGTAAACAAAGAAACTACACGTCCAATAAGAACAAGCGTAACAATCCAGACCGCATGGAGCATAAGAAGCATTGCAAATTTTGCAACCAGCATACGCTCCATCGCGAAACGCGTTAAAGTTGGAGGTGTAAATTCGTGGCAATATTGTCTAGAATGAAGCAAAACTTTGGGGCTGTGTTCTCGTTTTTTAACGATAGCTGGTCGGAACTTCGTAAGGTCAAGTGGCCAAGCCGTAAGGAAATGATTAGTTATACGCTCGTCGTTCTTTTCACGGTAGTCTTCGTGACGCTGTACTTTGCTATTCTTGATCTGGGAATCTCGAACTTGGTACGACTCGTCACCGAATAGGAGATCACTATGGAAATGAACTGGTACGTCGTTCATACTTACTCCGGGTATGAGAATAAAGTAAAAGCTAATTTGGAGAAACGCGTTGAATCCATGAATATGCAGGATAAGATCTTCCGAGTACTTGTTCCGATGGAAGAAGAAATCGTGAACAAAGACGGAAAGAAGAAGACGGTCATGCGCAAAGTGTACCCAGGTTATGTTTTGGTCGAGATGATCCAAACTGACGATTCTTGGTATGTTGTGCGTAACACCCCTGGTGTTACTGGATTTGTTGGGTCAACTGGATCGGGTTCGAAGCCTACGGCGCTCCTCGAAGAAGAGGTAGAGTCGATTTTGAAGCACATGGGTATAGAAGCACCGAAACCGAAGATGGACTTCAACTTGAAAGAATCCGTTCGCGTGAAAGTAGGACCATTTGCCAACTTTGTCGGTTCTGTAGAAGAGATTATCATCGACAAGAGCAAACTGAAAGTTCATGTGAACATGTTTGGCAGGGAAACCCCGCTTGAGCTCGATTACACTCAAGTGGAAAAATTATAAAGAAGTCTTATTATCGCAAGGTACATAAGGGCTTCCGGTTTCTGGATGGTCTATTCCTAGGATAGGCCTTCATGCGTGGGAGGGTCAGACCCCCGTTAACCACATTATGGGCAAGGAGGTGTTCCGCATGGCAAAGAAAGTCATTAAAGTTGTTAAGCTGCAAGTTAATGCAGGTAAAGCGAATCCGGCTCCGCCGATCGGTCCTGCACTTGGTCAAGCAGGGGTTAACATCATGGCGTTCTGTAAAGAGTTTAACGCGCGTACGGCAGATCAAGTTGGACTAATTATTCCAGTTGAGATTTCCGTATTCGAAGATCGCTCCTTTACGTTCATCACAAAAACTCCACCAGCAGCTGTTCTGCTTCGCGTTGCAGCAGGTATTCCGAAAGGATCCGGCGAACCGAACAAGAAGAAAGTTGCAACTGTATCTCGTGCGAAAGTACGTGAAATCGCAGAGCAAAAGATGCCAGATCTAAATGCAGCATCCGTAGAAGCGGCTATGCGCATGGTTGAAGGCACAGCTCGAAGCATGGGTGTTACAATCGTCGACTAATCTCGCGATACATCCCGGAAAAGATATCTTAAGGTTTGCGGCTACCTGTGCCGCTGCGTGGGAGGACTTTCCGCTAATACCACTAAGGAGGAAGAACAAATGGCAAAACATGGCAAGAAATACGTTGAAGCCGCTAAGCTTATCGATCAAGAAGCGTTCTTGGAACCACTTGAAGCTGTTACCGCTGTGAAAAAAGCAGCGTCAGCAAAATTCGATGAGACAGTAGAAGTAGCTGTTCGTCTTGGAGTAGATCCTAAGAAGCAAGACCAAGCTGTTCGTGGTGTTGTTGTATTACCACACGGAACTGGTAAGAGTGTACGCGTCCTCGTTTTCGCTAAAGGCGATAAAGTAAAGGAAGCGGAAGCTGCTGGTGCAGATTTCGTTGGTGATGCAGATCTTATCGCCAAAATCCAGCAAGGTTGGTTCGAGTTCGATGTGTGCGTAGCTACTCCGGACATGATGAGTGAAGTAGGAAAACTCGGCCGTCTACTCGGGGGAAAAGGTCTTATGCCGAACCCGAAGGCTGGTACGGTAACATTCGAGGTTGGTAAAGCCATCCAAGAAATTAAAGCCGGTAAAATTGAGTACCGTCTTGATCGTGCAGGACAGATTCATGCACCAATTGGTAAAGTTTCGTTTGATGAGATCAAATTGAGCGAAAACCTGCGTGCGCTGATCGAAGCTCTTGTGCGTTCAAAACCGTCTGCAGCCAAAGGGGTATACCTGAAGAGCGCTGCGGTTTCCTCGACTATGGGCCCGAGCGTAAAGCTCAATCTTCAAAACTTCCGTTAATAGAACAATCAATTCTTCACATTGACTCTATTATGTGAATTGTGATATTGTTGGGAAGTTAAGTTTATTAAAAATGAATATGCTGCCGTAGACAGCAGGTGCTTTAAAAAGCTTAATTTCCTGCCGAGGTTCATGATAGATTTTCCGTCTTCTATGTTTTTATAGACTACAGGAATTTACATGCCTTCGTTCGTCTACGAAGGCATTTTCTATTGGTGCCGTATCCGAGGCTAGAAATGGCTAGCACGGCAAGTGATCGGGAGGTGTAACCAAGTGGCAAATGCTAAAATATTAGCGGAAAAACAAGTACTCGTGTCTGAAGTAAGCTCCAAGCTTTCAGAATCTTCTTGCACCATCGTTGCGGACTATCGTGGTCTTAACGTGAAGCAAGTAACTGAACTGCGCAAGCAACTTCGCGAAGCGGGTGTTGAGTTCCAAGTTCTGAAAAACACAGTAGTCCGTCGTGCGACGGCTGAAGCGAAATTGACAGAATTGGATCAATATCTGACAGGACCGACAGCTGTTGCATTCAGCAAAACAGATCTCGTCGCAGCAGCTAAGATCATTACTGATTTTGCGAAGAAGAACGACAAGTTGAGTGTCAAAGCTGGCGTTGTAGAGGGCCGTGTAGTCGACAATGCTCAAATTAAGGCGCTCGCAGAATTGCCTTCGAGAGATGGTCTTCTTTCGATGCTCCTCAGCGTATTGCAAGCTCCTATGCGCAATTTTGCGTTGGCGGTCAAAGCAGTATCCGAACAAAAAGAAAACCAAGCTTAATCCGAAACATTTTCCTACTATAATACAATTTAACTGGAGGTTTACCCATGTCTAAAGATCAAATCTTAGAAGCCATTAAAGGCATGACTGTTCTTGAACTGAACGATCTTGTCAAAGCAATTGAAGAAGAATTCGGCGTAACTGCAGCTGCTCCTGTAGCTGTTGTAGGTGCTGCAGCAGTAGCAGAAGTTGAAGAGCAAACAGAATTCGACGTTATCCTAGTTGAAGCAGGCGCTTCGAAAATTAACGTAATCAAAGTTGTTCGCGAAATTACAGGCCTTGGTCTGAAAGAAGCGAAAGACTTGGTTGACGGCGCACCGAAGCCAGTTAAAGAAAGAATTAGCAAAGAAGATGCAGCTGCACTTAAAGCAAAGCTCGAAGAAGCAGGCGCAAAAGTAGAAGTGAAGTAAGACTTGAATTACAGCCCCTTGATAGGCATTTTGCCCTTCAAGGGGTTGTTTTTGTTCTTAATTAAGGAGGCCTTTCTATGACCCAGCACTACTACTCGCAGAAACCGCAAACAGAATCTCGCCCCCAATCCATAGAGGTGAAACTTCGCGGAAGGACTTATGTGTTTGCCACCGATTCAGGCGTGTTCTCTAAAAATAACGTGGATTTTGGCAGTCAGTTGCTAGTCGAAACCATGATAGTTGAACCTACCGCCCAGGTGTTAGATGTAGGGTGTGGGTACGGCCCAATAGGCATTGTCGCAGCCTCATTAGCCACCCAGGGTCAAGCAACTATGATCGATATCAATGAACGGGCTATTGAACTTGCCAAATCGAATGCTTTGAGGAACGGAATCGATAATATTAGAGTGTTCCAAAGTGATTTACTCGAAAAGGTTATAAATGAAACATATGACGTAGTAGTTACAAACCCTCCAATTCGAACAGGAAAGTTGTCTGTCCATACCATTTTTGAACAGGCACATCATGTTCTTGTCCCAGGAGGCTCCCTTTGGGTTGTTATTCAGAAAAAACAAGGAGCTCCATCAGCTTTTTCGAAGCTGGAGCAACTTTTCGGAAACGTAGATGAAGTTACTAAGGACAAAGGATATCGCATTTTTCGAGCAATCAAGGGCCGTGAGTGAGAGAATTTTAGGTTGACTCGATTTTTTAGCTATGGTATTATTATTAAATGTCAGCATTAAGATGGTACACTTGTCTTTAGTTTGCTAAAATGTCAAGTTATATTTTTTGGCAAGCTTGAATAGGTTGAATTGTTTTGAGGTATAATGTTTAAATTTTACGGCTACATTATTATTTAGTAGTTTTTTCCACGTATTATTGCATTTTGTCGAGATGACATGAGGGGTGAAGAGAAGTTGGCAGGACATCTTGTACAATATGGGAAGCGTGCCCGCAGGTCTTACGCGCGTATTAATGAAGTTCTGGAAGTTCCAAACCTGATAGAGATTCAACAAAGATCATATCAATGGTTTTTGGACGAAGGACTTCGGGAAATGTTTCAGGACATTTCTCCTATTCAGGATTTTACCGGTAATTTGGTTCTCGAGTTTATTGATTACAACTTGGGAGAGCCGAAATATTCGGTGGACGATTCCAAAGAGCGCGACGTTACCTATGCGGCACCGCTTCGAGTCAAAGTCCGCTTGTTCAACAAGGAAACCGGAGAGTTGAAGGAGCAAGAAGTGTTCATGGGCGATTTCCCGCTTATGACGGACACAGGCACTTTCATTATCAATGGTGCGGAACGGGTTATTGTAAGTCAGCTAGTCCGATCCCCTAGTGTTTATTTTAGTGCAAAAGTGGACAAAAACGGCAAGCGAGTCTATACGGCGACTGTGATACCTAATCGTGGTGCGTGGCTCGAACTTGAAACAGATGCGAAAGACATCATTTATGTGCGGATCGATCGTACTCGGAAAATACCGGTTACCGTTCTTCTTCGCGCATTAGGATTTGGGACAGATGCGGAGATCATCGACTTATTAGGTGATGGCGAACATATCCGTAATACGTTAGATAAAGATAACACCGACTCTACCGAGAAGGCGCTAATTGAAATATATGAACGTTTACGTCCAGGCGAACCTCCAACGTTAGATAATGCGAAGAGCTTGCTTATTGCCCGTTTCTTTGACCCGAAACGCTATGATTTGGCAAACGTTGGTCGTTATAAGATTAATAAGAAGCTACATATTAAGAATCGTTTGTTTAATCAGCGATTAGCTGAGACTTTAATTGATCCGGAAACAGGAGAAATTATTGCGGAAGCTGGACAAATCATCGATCGTCGTATTCTGGATTCGATTTTACCGCATTTGGAAAATGGTGTGGGCTTTAAGACTTTTGGTGTGGCTAAGAGTGTAACTGAGGTAGATACATTTGATCTACAATGTATCAACGTTTACTCCCAGCAAGAAGATGGCAAGGTCATTAAATTGATTGCTAATGGCAACATTGACAAATCGGTGAAGCATATTACGCCATCGGACATCATTTCATCGATCAACTATTTTATTAATTTGTTAAACGGCATTGGTCACACAGATGATATTGATCATTTAGGCAATCGTCGTCTTCGCTCCGTGGGAGAATTGTTACAGAACCAGTTTAGAATAGGATTGTCGCGGATGGAACGAGTCGTTCGCGAACGGATGTCAATTCAGGATGCGAATGTGATTACGCCACAAGCTCTAATCAATATTCGTCCTGTTATTGCTTCCATTAAGGAGTTCTTCGGTAGTTCACAGTTGTCTCAATTTATGGACCAAACAAATCCGCTCGCTGAGCTGACGCATAAGCGTCGTCTCTCCGCACTCGGACCTGGTGGTTTGACAAGAGAACGAGCTGGTTTCGAGGTCCGTGACGTTCACCATTCTCACTATGGTCGTATGTGTCCAATTGAGACTCCAGAAGGACCGAATATCTGTTTGATC
>JBILCE010000085.1:0-4944 GCA_044353305.1 Paenibacillus sp. | reverse complement strand
GACATAGCGTTCCTACAAGAGGCTATACCACGCTCTTGACGTATACTTCGATTTCGATTACATTAATAGTATTAAAAGTGGACAACCGAATAAGCGATCACTCTTATCAAGAGCAGGCGGAGGGACCAGCCCCATGATGCCCGGCAACCGACTCGCGACGTAAGTCGCAGGCACGGTGCTAATTCTTGCAGAACATGCGTGTTCTGAAAGATGAGAGAGGACATGCGTACATAATCGATGGCCTTTCTCGTTTTTTCGGGAGAGGCTTTTATTTTCGATAAGGAGCGTGAACCGTATGCCGATAAAAATTCCAGATCATCTGCCAGCCAAAGAAATCCTTAACCGTGAGAATATTTTCGTCATGGACGAGAGTGTAGCCTTTCAACAGGACATTCGTCCATTGAGGATTGCAATTTTAAATTTAATGCCTACCAAAGAAACGACGGAGACTCAAATTCTTCGTCTGATTGGAAATACGGCACTTCAAGTTGAATTCCAACTGTTACATCCAAAGACGCACACCTCGAAAAACACTTCTCCCGAGCACCTTGAGCAATTTTACAAGACGTTCGAGGATGTGAAGCATGAGCATTTCGATGGAATGATTATTACGGGGGCACCAGTTGAACTTCTACCTTTCGAGGAAGTGAATTACTGGGAGGAACTCAAGCAGATCATGGACTGGAGCCTCACGAATGTGACGTCCACGTTGCATATTTGTTGGGCCGCTCAAGCAGGTTTGTATCATCACTTCGGGGTGCCGAAATATGAGCTCTCGGACAAAATGTTTGGCGTCTTCCCGCACACTATTACGCAATCTAATGTGAAATTACTACGCGGCTTTGACGAAGTATTTCAGGTGCCGCAATCGCGACACACAGAGGTTCGTCGTGAGGATATTGATAAAGCAGACGGCGTAGAAATTTGGTCGGAATCAGCAGAAGCGGGTGTCTATATTGCAGCTTCCTTAGATGGCAGACACATTTTTGTGACAGGACATTCCGAATATGATGCTAACACGTTGCAGTTGGAGTACGAGCGCGACATCAATAAGGGGCTTTGTATTGCAGTCCCTTGCAATTATTATCCAAGCGATGATCCTTCGAAGCCACCTATGGTTACATGGCGAGCGCATGCGAATCTACTGTTCTCCAATTGGTTGAATTACTATGTTTACCAAGAGACTCCGTTCGATTGGAACAACTAACCGTTGAAACCAATAGGAACCGTGATAATAATTACACAGTTGAAGTTAACAATTAGGAGGATCTGCCCTTTATGAAAATCGAAAGTCGTTTGGCGCAAATTGGATCAGTATCCGAACCGGTTACCGGCGCAGTCAGTTTCCCTATTTATCAATCAACGGCATTCCGTCATCCAAGACTAGGGCAGAGCACCGGTTTTGACTATTCTCGTTCGAAGAGTCCTACGAGATATGAGCTAGAGAAAGCTATTGCTGATCTTGAATCGGGTGACGCTGGTTTTGCCACCAGCTCAGGTATGGCGGCGTTGCAAATTATTTTCTCTTTGTTTAGTCAAGGAGATCATTTGCTTGTTTCATTAGATCTTTATGGCGGCACTTACCGTTTACTTGAGAAAATCATGAGCCGTTTTGGCGTAACAGCTTCCTATGTGGATACGAATAATATAGAAGCCCTTGAACATAACCGCAAGCCGAACACAAAAGGAATCCTTATCGAGACGCCGACGAACCCGCTTATGATGATTACTGATCTGGAAGCCGTATGTGGTTGGGCGCGTACTCATGGGCTCATCTCGATTGTCGACAACACGTTGCTTACGCCTTTCTTTCAGCGGCCAATTGAACTTGGCGCCGACATCGTTATTCATAGCGCGACCAAATATTTAGGCGGCCACAACGACGTTCTCGCTGGTCTTATTGTCACCCGCGGTAAAGAATTGTCGGACCAGATAGCTTTCCTCCATAATTCCATTGGTGCGGTGCTCGGACCGCAAGATTCATGGCTACTTATGCGCGGGATGAAGACGCTAGCATTACGAATGGAGCGCCATCAGTATAACGCAACTCGGATCGCCGATTGGCTTTCCACCCATCCGATGGTTGCTGAAGTATACTACCCGGCGCAACCTAGCCATCCTGGCCATGCGATTCAGAAAAAACAATCGTCTGGTAACACGGGCATTTTCTCCTTCAAAATGAAAAACGCCCGATACATTGAGCCTATTCTCCGATCGATCAAACTCATTGCGTTTGCGGAGAGTCTTGGCGGTGTTGAATCGTTGATGACTTATCCAGCTATTCAGACACATGCGGATATCCCCGAAGAGATTCGCCGTCAGGTCGGAGTGGACGACCGTCTCCTCCGCTACTCAGTAGGGATTGAGCATGTTGATGACCTCATCGCTGATTTAACCAACGCTTTCGAAGTGGCAAAGGCAGAAATCGACGGCTAAAGGTCGTTTGCAGGACGGAGTGAACCTTTTGCATGAACTATAATTTTGACCAACGCATTGATCGAACCGGAACAGCCTCTTATAAATGGGATCAGTCTGAGAAGTTGTTTGGACGCCCAGATATTTTACCCCTGTGGGTAGCCGATATGGATTTCGAACCACCCGTTGAGGTGATCGAGGCCATTCAACAACGTGCTCAACATCCTATGTACGGATATACGATTCGTACACAAGAATATTATGATGCAGTTCGCGGTTGGCTACAGCGGCGCCATAACTGGGTCATTCAAGACGAATGGGTAACGACTGCCCCAGGCATCGTGCCCGCCCTAAGTCTGATGGTGCAGGCGTTCACCGATCCAGGTGATCAAGTTATTTTACAATCTCCGGTCTATTATCCTTTCTACGATGTTATTCGCATGAACGGACGAACGATTGTAGATAATCCTCTGGTTGAGCGAAATGGCAAGTTTGAAATCGATTTTGCGTTATTAGAAGAACAGGCAAGAAACGGCGCCAAATTGATGTTGCTCTGTACACCTCATAATCCGGGAGGACGGGTATGGACGCGTGAGGAATTGATTCGGGTTGGCGAGATTTGCCTTAAGTACGGGGTGCTAGTTGTAGCTGATGAGATTCACCATGATCTCGTCTTCAGTGATCATAAACATACACCATTCGCATCGATTTCAGAGGCGTTCGCTCAGCAGTCCATGACTTGTATAGCGACTAGCAAAACGTTCAACCTAGCTGGATTGCAAGCGGGGACTGTTATCATTCCAAATACGGAGTTGCGACGCAAATACAATTATTTGTTAAAGACTTTATCGATTCACATGGAAACCTGCTTTGGACAAGCAGCGGTTATTAGCAGCTACAATAGTGGGGATGAATGGCTAGATCAATTGCTTCCTTACCTTGAGGCAAATCGCGACTATATCATCGATTACCTTGCGGTAAACTTGCCGCAGATCCGTGTTATGAAGCCCGAGGGCACTTACTTGATATGGCTTGACTGTCGAGCGATCTCCGATGACCCGAAAGTGCTAAGACGGATTATGTTCGAGGATGCCGGCGTTGCGTTCAGCGAAGGGTCGGTGTTCGGAAAGCAGGGGATTGGTTGGTTGCGGATTAACTTTGCATGCCCTCGTTCCATCGTAATCGAAGCACTCGATCGTTTTACGGAAGCTGTTCGAAAGGCAAAACCCTTATAGCATCGTTGGCCATGGCTGCCTCTAGTTGCTTAGAGGACGGCCTTTTTGTTACGATAAACACAGGAATTACCCTAGGGAGGGGACTGAGATGAGTTCGATCAATCAGATTCTAGCCAAAGCGGAGGCGGGCGAACGTCTTCAATTGGATGATGTAATCACATTGTTCGAGTCAGACGAAGTGGAAAAAATCGGCCACACTGCTAATCGCATTATGTTGAAGTGGCATCCAGAACCGATTTCAACGTTCGTCATTGGAAGAAATGTGAATTATACGAATATATGTGATGTTTATTGTCGCTTTTGCGCCTTCTATCGTCCGCCAGGGTCGAAAGAAGGATATGTTCTTCCGAATGATGTTATTTTTAACAAAATTCAAGAAACCATTGATGTTGGTGGCACTGAGATTCTGATGCAGGGCGGTGTTAATCCAGACTTACCGTTCTCATACTATTTGGACCTCCTTCGCGAGATTAAGCAACGGTTTGAGATCACAATGCATTCCTTTTCGCCCGCTGAAATTCAGAAGATGAAAGAGTTATCTGGCCTATCATTAGACGAGACGGTCCGCCAGTTGCATGAGGCGGGACTTGATTCACTGCCAGGTGGTGGTGGTGAGATTCTCGATGACCGGACACGTCGCAAGATTAGCCGACTTAAAGGATCTTGGCGCGATTGGATGGATGTGATGCAAGCAGCTCATCGCAACGGCATGACGACGACGGGCACGATGGTGATTGGCTTTGGGGAACTAATGGAAGAGCGCGCACTGCACCTGCTCCGCATTCGTGAAGCGCAAGATGAATGTGTCGCGAACAAATGGCCATCGAGAGGGTTCCTCGCCTTTATCCCGTGGACGTTTCAACCGGAAAACACTAACTTGCCAGGTGTGAAAACAACACCAGAGGAATATCTCAAAACGCTGGCGATTAGCCGAATTACGCTTGATAATATTCCGAATTTCCAATCGTCATGGGTGACGATGGGACCTGAGGTGGGTAAACTATCGCTCCATTACGGGGCGAATGACTTCGGCAGTACCATGATTGAAGAAAATGTCGTATCGGCCGCAGGTACAACCCACAAAGTAAATATTGGCTCTACGCTGCAACTAATTCGTGAAGCTGGTAAAATTCCTGCTCAACGCAATACGCAATATCGTATTATTCGCAAATTCGACGATGAGAACGTGAAGATCGACAACGATTTTATTATGCAGAACTAATTGGTCAAAATATTCTTCTGAAAATATGCCTAGATTCCTTTCCAAATTGTTATTCGTATATCTCCTCGCCAG
>JBILCE010000084.1:0-4957 GCA_044353305.1 Paenibacillus sp. | reverse complement strand
TATCAACGTGGGAGAGGACATTGGCTTGGAAGTTCATCCTAAAGTCGATCAGTTCTTAAGTATTGAAGATGGGCAAGGACTCGTTCAAATAGGTGATACGAAAGATAATTTGAATTTTGTACAGAGAGTTCAAGATGGTTTTGCCATCATGATACCGGCTGGAAAATGGCACAATTTAACCAATACAGGTAATAAACCACTTAAGCTTTACACGATTTATGCCCCTCCCGAACATCCATTTGGCACGGTTCACAAGACAAAAGCAGACGCCATGGCCGCTGAATAATTTTAACTGAATGGATAGGTAAAGTTGATCTTCTTCATATACGGAAAAGACAAAGAGGCGGTCCTGTTGTTGACTGCCTCTTTGTCTGTTATTTTTCGTGAAAGTGCTGCTTGGATAAGATATCGGTTATGACTGCACGTACCTTGCTTGTGATCTCGGGAAGCTTCTCGTGAATGACATGGCTTAGTTCTAACCCGAAGTCGATGCGTTCAACTTCAATCCCTATGATGTTTACATGAAGATCGGGATATATATGAGGGATCATGTGAAGGAGATGGAGATTGTGTGCCGAGATTCCTAGGTTTAAACTGTTATACTTCTCTAGAGAGAATATGGAAAGCTCACCAGCGGACATGCCTGTCGATACTGCATCCACAATGATGAGAGAATCGGCATCCTCCATTTCATTTAACGAATAATCGATATCCGTCTCCCCAAGAACGTAGCGAATACCCGAAATCCCAGAGTCATTCTGTAAGATCTCTACAATACGAACTCCGAGTCCATCATCCATCATTAAGCGATTGCCAATACCTAGTACAAGTACATTTTTCATCCGAACACCTGAAAGGTTTTCGGTTCATGTCCTGGACGATATACATGAGTTGCGCAGGACATACACGGGTCGAACGACCTTAAGATCCGTCCCAGTTCAACTGGGTTTTCCGGATTGGCGATAGGCGTCCCAAGCAGCGCTTGCTCGGCTGTTCCTGTACTGGTGGCAGTGCTTGCAGAAAAATCCCATGCAGACGGAGTAATGATTTGATAGAATGCCAACTTCTTATCTTGAATCTTAACCCAATGTCCCAGAGCCCCCCTAGTCGTATCGACTAGGCCCGTGCCCTGAGCCGATAAAGGGATCTCCCACCGTTGTTGGACAGACGTCTCCGGTACAATGCTTTCCAGAAGGACCTCTAACACCTCGGCAACCTTCTTGGCTTCCAGCACCCTTGCAATCATACGATCCATGGTAGAAATGCCATTACGATATTCCCCGCTTAGCCAAAGCCTCGCTAGAGGACCTACTTCAAAAGGAAGACCGTCATACCTTGGCGCCTTCACCCAAGTATAAGCGTCGGGTTTAGCCATATTGGGAACGGGCATTGTCTCGAGCGGGCGGTATACACGGGGTCCGGAATACCAAGAATAATCCAGCTCCTCGGTGATCAGCTCACGGTCAAAGCTTTTATACAGGCCATCCATATAAACACCTGGATTCACATAAAGGGTACCTAAATCTTTATATCGGTCAAATAAACCGCACGACATTAAGTTACGCGGTCCTGCACCAAGCTTATAATAATCTGGATAATACTTAGCTAATATGTAGGCATCGGGAATCATGATTTCATTGGTAAAGGTTTTGATTTGCTTTAGTATGGATTTCGCTTGAACCAATCGGTCGACGGTGGCCGGTGTTGTAAACCCCCCGACAAAAATCCCATGATTATGTGGCGCTTTACCCCCGAATGTCGCTAGCATCTTGTGAGCCAATCTGCTAATCGGGAGAGAATCGAAGTAATGGGCAGCCAGCTTCTCGTTCACTTCCGGAGGGAGGCGATAATCGCCATGATTCGTATCATATATCGTGTTCACTTCAGGTATCTTAACGAAATCTGGCAAACCGAACTGATAGAAATGACGAATGTGATTCTGCAAGAACTCACAGCCGTGAATAATATCGCGTACATACCTTCCTTGCTCTGTTGGAACTACGCCAAGGGCGTCTTCCAATGCTACCGACGCCGCCACGGAATGAGCGGTGGAACAAATTCCGCAAATACGTTGTGTTAAATAGATCGCATCAAACGGACTCCTTCCGACCATCATTTGCTCAAACCCCCGAAACATGGCCCCCTTTGTTCTAGCTTGTGTTACTTTACCGCCTTCAATCGTAACGTCAAGCTCCAGGAATCCACTGATCCGCGTTATGGGATTAATTACGATTCTTTTCACCATACTCTCACTCCCCCGTAGTATCGTAGGAGATGAATGGAGCCATCTGGTCGGGAAATCCGAACTGAGAGCAACCTATGCACGTGCTTGCTCCGATAGGCCAATTGACATGATCATTCCATCTCCTTGTCGGACAATCGACGCGTGTGACCGGTCCTCGGCAGCCAAGTTTGAATAGGCAATACGGTTCCCCCAATGTCTTAGAAAAGACTCCTTTATTAAAATATTCCCGACGCGGACAACGATCATGAATGAGAGTACTGTAGAAAAGGAGCGGCCTGTCTCGCTCATCCAATGCAGGCTTCCCATAGACGATGAGGTGGGACAATGTTCCTAAAAACCAGTCCGGATGACAAGGACATCCTGGGAGCTTGATGATTTGACGCTCTAAAACAGAGGATAAGCCTACACTCTGCGATGGGTTCGGCTTTGCTGCCGATGGTCCGCCATCTACAGCACAAGCGCCGACCGCGATGACATGTGAAGCTTTGGCGCCAAGCAATTGGGCTGCCTGTAAACCGGTTATCGGCTTCCCTTCATACCTTCCAATACACTGATACATTCCATTGTTTTTTAAAGAGACAGCACCTTCTACTGCCAAAATAAATTCGTCGTTCGATTGAAGCAAAGCCATTAGCTTATCTAACGCTTGTTCTCCTTGCGGGATCATCAAGCTGTTGCTGTAAACAAGATCAACCATTGAAGTAATCATATAGCCGAAGCTCGGATTTTCGCCGTTAAGCATGGAGATAATATTCCCCGAGCAGCCATTCAACTCGAGCCATACCAGCTTAGGTTTCTTAATCTCTCCGTTCTGCAGTCTTTGCTTTGCTTCATCATACAGCCTTGCAGCAATGGCCTCGTTCGTGATCGGCTCAGGTGGCAATATCACTTCTTCCTTCATTCAATTAGCCTCCCCACCGGTTTTAAAGTATTTAAAATCCATTGCTCTGCCGCGTGACAGGAAGCAAATTCTTGCGTTAAATCTTTTCCTGCCGTCAGCCCAAAGTGAGAAGCAGCCGACCAAGCAGCATTATTGGTCACATCATAAACAATTCCTTTGACAGCAACATATGCAGGTTTTCCGTTCTTTCCATTAAATTGCGTTAGTTGTTCTCGAGTGAAGGTTTGTTGATTGGGCACAGGAGGAGGTGAAGGTTGTGAGGTTGCAGGAGGCGTGACTGAAGGTGTAGGGGATGGAGTCATCTGTTGCGATTGGAATTGTTGCGGGTATAATCGAAGCTGCTCCACTCTGTTCCATAGCTGATTTAACGTCAAATTCTTCATCTGTGTGTCATGAGTCACGTACAATAAACGTATTAAATATTCAATTTCTGAGAACAAGGCATTCATCTGCTGTTGTACAAGTTGTTGGTTGTTCACTATAAGCCCCCCATATTTATACTATGGACAGTTTATTCAATTACTCTAAAAAGGTTATGACCGGTTGGCGCATTTGTTCCTGCCCTTCATCCGAACGCAAAGCCCTCGATATTTCCTCCAACCGTTCCTTTAATCTATCCGCCAGTTGTTCCGCTTGAATGAGAGTCTCATACAAACCGTTCTCATGATCGGTAACGAGGATCTTGCATCGCTCCGTGTTCGTCAATACCTGTAGTGTTAATTCGATCGTGGATTGCAGCATCAATTGGAGAGAAAGGTAATTTTCTGGGCCTTTACACATCATGGTATACCCCCTTGTGAGATTAACAGATTCTTGGAATCGGCGATCCGCTCATACGCCCCAACTCCCGGGTTCCCCCCATGGATGTTCGAAGCAGTAATCTTCCCGTTCCCTCTCGAATTGTCCCTATTTCTGACGCAAGCTCGTGACCCGGGATGTCTCTGATGAAATCTACAAGCCGGGTTGCTTCCTCTTCTGCTACTACGATCAATACCTTTCCCTCATTGGCCATATACAGAGGATCCATCCCCATCATTTCCAATGCACCTTGTACAGTGGGTCGGATCGGAATTTGTGCTTCGTTCAGAATCATATCCAAATCGGGAAGTTTACCCATGACTTCCTTCAGTGCAGTCGCGATTCCTCCACGTGTCGGGTCCGTCAAGAACCGGATCGTATGAAACTGTACAAGCAATTGTTCTATAAACCCACTCAACGGTTGGCAATCACTGGACACAGGTGTCGAGAATTGGAATCCTAATCGCTGCGCAAGTATGGCAACTGCATGCTCAGCTATTCCCCCATTGATGATCACACGATCCCCAGCCTTGATTTGTGTACAGCCGAGCAGTCCGACCTGTTTCAAGAAGCCGATTCCAGTTGTATTAATAATAATTCCTCCACATTTCCCCCGCTCAACGACCTTGGTATCGCCTGCAATTATACGAATGCCGGCTTCCTTGGCGGTATCGGCGATAGACCGAACAATTCGCTGCAATACTTTGATTTCTAACCCCTCTTCAAGCACAAAGCCAACAGTCAGAAAGACTGGTTTCGCTCCGCTGACCGCGATGTCATTCACGGTTCCGGCCACTGCAAGCTTCCCGATATCCCCCCCGGGAAACTCGATCGGTTGGATTACGAAGGTATCCGTACTCACAGCCAAGTGCTGGGTAGGGACTTGCAGAATCGAGGCGTCGTGTTGTTCCTGCAAGATGGGGTCATTCAACCACGGATGAAATATTCGTTCAATCAAATCCTGGGTTAGTTGCCCGCCGTCGCCATGAGAAAGCATGATTGACTCCATATCC
>JBILCE010000083.1:0-4971 GCA_044353305.1 Paenibacillus sp. | reverse complement strand
CAATCAATACAATCGAAGCAGTACCCTCATGTCCACATATCGCTCCATCCAAGAGCCGAAATTTAGGCACTGCATCATCCGAGACAAGCGAGAAGTGTATCAAGCTCTTCGCACTTTTTTCAAAAGTGGGGGCAATAGGCAGGGGGATCGACCATGACTCGACAAGAAATCAAGTCCCTGGAACGGGCCATTGATGAGATCACGGAGATCGCCAAAGGGTTCGGTCTTGACTTTTACCCGATGCACTATGAAATTTGTCCAGCAGATATTCTATATACGTTTGGTGCATATGGGATGCCCACGCGCTTTAGCCACTGGAGCTTCGGCAAGACGTTTCATCGGATGAAGACGCAATACGACTATGGCTTAAGCAAAATTTACGAACTTGTCATCAACTCTAACCCCTGCTATGCGTTCTTGCTCGATGGAAATTCCCTCATTCAAAATAAGTTGATCGTCGCCCATGTGCTTGCGCATTGTGACTTTTTCAAAAACAATGTGCAGTTTTCGCGAACCAATCGACGCATGGTGGAGAGCATGTCAGCTACTGCTGAACGAATACGCGAATACGAGCTCACTTATGGTGTAAAAGCTGTTGAAACGTTCCTAGATGCCGTCCTTGCAATACAAGAGCATGTCGATCCCGGTCTTATCGGATCAAAACAGGGTAAGAAAGATTTGCTCCTGTTTATCGAAACAAATAGCCCCGTCCTGACTCATTGGCAACGCGACATTCTGACGATGCTACGCGAAGAAATGCTCTACTTCTGGCCACAATTAGAAACCAAAATTATGAACGAAGGCTGGGCGACTTATTGGCACCTGCGAATTTTACGTGAGATGGAACTGACGCCGGAGGAGACGATAGAATTCGCCAAGCTTCATGCGGCGGTCGTGCAACCTTCAAGGAATAGCATAAACCCTTACTATCTAGGGTTGAAAATGCTCGAGGACATCGAGCGCAGATGGAATCACCCTACCTTAGAGGAGCAAACGCGATTGGGTCGCACAATAGGGCAAGGTCGGGCGAAATTATTTGAAGTGCGTGAATTCGAGTCGGACTGTTCGTTTATCCGAAACTACATCACCAAGACACTCGTAGACGATCTCGACCTGTATGTCTTTGAAAAACAAGGGATCACATGGACAATTACCGATCAAAGGTGGGAAAATGTTCGCGATCAACTCGTCTACTCTAGAGTCAACGTCGGTTTTCCCTATCTTGTTGTGGAAGATGGTGACTTTGAGGGTAGCGGGGCTCTATACCTTAAGCATAGATACGAAGGGATCGAGCTTGAGGTCAAGGATGTGGAGAGGACGCTTCCATCCGTGTATGCTCTCTGGCAAAAACCTGTCTATCTCGAAACGGTAATCGATCAGAAGCCGATCTGGTTTACGTTTGACGGCACAAAGCACAATCGCAAATTTTTATAAAAATTTGTGGTATAATTTGGGTATGGTTGTTTTAGCAGAGGAAGGAATGGCATACGTGTCTATTATCATCTATGATCTAGAATTCACAGTTGTGAGAAAACAAGAACAATGGGCCGAAATCATTGAGATCGGCGCCGTAAAGGTCGCACCAGTCGAGGAAAAATTGCAAATCGTAGACCGTTTTCATTCATTTGTTAAACCATCGTTTCAACCTAAATTATCTCCACATACGATTCAGTTCACGGGAATTCAACAGGAAGATGTAAGTGGGGCACCATCCTTCTCCCAAGCTGCCGCAGCATTCATCAACTGGATTGGTAATGCCCCCTATTTCCTTTGTTCTTGGGGGCCTGACGATCGCTTGAAATTGTTCTCCCACTGTCAGAAGCACGATGTTGATCCCGCTTGGATCCGTAACCACAACGATCTGCAAAAGCAGTTGTCGCGTCAAATTGACCGTGACGTTTTCCGACAGGTGGGCTTAAAGAAGGCGCTCGAGGTAAGCGGTATAGCGTTCGAGGGACAACATCATCGGGCCCTGGACGATGCAGTGAATACCGCAGAGTTGTATTTGTTACGACACGCAGAATTCACGCTGGAGACAAATGAGGCAAGTGATTGGAGCAGTTACACGACAGAGGTCGTCTACTCGACTGCTCCACCGGAGGTAGAATCTCCATTCGCTAAACTAGCCAAATTAATGCAACCCGATGCCGAGTAAACAAAAGGGCCATCCTTGTGTAGATACATCTACTGGAGGACGACCCTTTTGTTTATGAATTACGATTAATTTGCTTCATCAACTGGCTGACTCGACCCTGTGACAACTGCAGTGCAGTTGCACGTTGTGTTTGGGTCATCGACGGATAGGCTTGGATGTGCTCTTGTAAGAGAAGTAGTGTGGTGTTTCGCGATTGACGGTTTTTCGTGGAATCGGGTTTCGAAAGTGGATTATACTCCATTGGCATAGATTCTATAATGGGTGCTTGTAGAACGCCTGTCCAACAATCCTGACAAATAAGCCGCCCTTTAAATGGTTGAATATTCTGAATACCGTAGCAAAATACACAACATGGGGACCCATATTTGCTAGCAGCGAGTGTTTTCGTTTGTTCATCAATGAAAAAATGAAGGGGATCGCCAATTTCAACTTGAAGCATTTTTCGCTGTTCAATTGGGATAACGATCCGCCCCAATTCATCAAGTTCTCGGACAATGCCGAACGATTTCATTAAAATTGCTCCCCTCTGTATCATGCTAAAAATTGTTCTTTTTCCAAATTCTACATGATGGAGTCAAAATCCTTCCCCATATTTGAAATTTATTGGATAACTCGGTAGGTCACTGCTTGCATCCCCATTTGCTCCCAAGAAGCGAGGAAATTATGTTTTTCTACAGGCTTTGCAGCCACTCCATCGAATGGATCATTCACATATACATAATAATCATCCTATCCGACTAGCAGTACCGCATGTTCCCGCCATGTCGCCCAGACCGTCCCATTGTTGCTCTGCCACGATAACCAACTGTAATCTGTTGTAAAATAAATATTCGTCCAGACGACCACGGGAATCCCGATATTGATTGACTGCGCTAGCACTTCTTCAAACGAAAATCCAGTCAAGTCAAGCGCTTGTCCTGGCATAATTTGATTGAGTAATGTTGCAATGGGGCCATGGAATACTCCATACCCATCTCCGTCCCCCGTAATACTCCCTACAAAACCGACTTCAGGATCACCCCAAAATAAAATTTGACCATTCTCATCCTTCGTGATGTCAGTAGGGTCCTTTTCAAGCATATCTGCAAGATCAAGTTTATCAACAGAATTTGAAGTAGTCAGTAGCAGCATGGCCAAACTAGTTACCTCGCATCCGTTAAAAAGCTCTGGATTTTGGCCGATGATTGGAACATCAATAAGATATAAAGGTTGATAGATAGGGGCTACTTCTGATTCATTTAGTACAGCAGTAGCTTTAATTGGTGTCTCAATCATAATAGGTTGTTCCTCAGAAACGGTTTCAGGCATGAAGTTCATTTGATCGGGGGCTTGTGATTGGGAGAACACCGAGATCAAGTGAAATACACTCAGCGCCATAACCAGCCCGATTCTCATTATGACCTTGTTCATCCCAATACCCCCTGGCTGTTTCTGAAAAGGGAACCTTCTTGCTTGTAATTTAGTTTACATGGTTACTATTAGTCAATTGTCACTTTAATAAGAAGGTTGTTGAACTGTAACCGTCCTTTGATTTATTCACTTGTAACACAGCAGGGAACGCATTTTTCAGCTCCTGCACATGGGAAATGACGCCGATCATTCGACCTGCCCGTTGCAAGTCCACAAGCGTTTCAATCGCTTGATTGAGCGCATCTTCATCGAGGGTCCCAAAACCTTCATCAATAAACATCATCTCGATGGAGACCCCACCTTGATGCGACTGTATCACATCTGTCATGCCAAGAGCGAGGCAAAGGGAAGCGTTGAATTTTTCGCCCCCGGACAATGTCTTCACATCCCGTGTTTGGCCGGTATACGCATCATAAACATCCAGACCTAGCCCGCTTTGACGACCCTTTCCTTCTAAGCGGTCAGAGCGTTCAAGTACGAACTGACCTCCAGACATGCGCCGAAGCCGAGCATTTGCTGCTTGCAAAATATGTTCCAAAAACTCAATGAGAATGAAGCGCTCGAACGACATTTTGAGTGGATTATCGCCTTTTAGCGTCTGGTACACATCAAGAAGTTGCGAGAGTTGGGAGTCCAGTCGACGAGAACGATCTTGCAGACTTGCAAGCGATTGGCTAATTCGTCCCACTTCTTGCAAACGCCCCTCGGCATATCGAAGCACATCATTTACTTGATCGAGATGCGTCTTGGCATCCGCGAGTTGGTTTGTGATAAGCCCAAGATCGGGCGGCGATTGGCCCGTGAGCTCACGCTTTAAGTCAGCAACTAATTTAGTTAGCGCCGCTCGCGACGCATCATAGGAGTCGCACTCTATTTGAAGCGTGCGATAAACTTCATCGCTTAACTGTGCCGCTTGATATGCGTCTAGCGAAACAAAACCGGCTTCAGCAAGTTGCTGCGTGAAGCGTTCAGCAGCCTGACTTCTACGCTGGTTAGATTCAGCAAGCTGATGATCACATTCGGTTAAGGCAGCTTGATCTTTGCCCAACTGGGTCGTTAGCTTCATTAACTGCTCTTGCGCAAAATTCCAAGAGCTGTTTAACTCATTGGCTAATTGTTGTTGTGAAGCTAAACGTTGCTGGACTTGTTCAGGCGAACGCTCCTCTTCTGGAATACGAGCAAGGTCAGCATTTAGTTCCGATTGTTTTTCTGTGAATTGCACGAGTAAATCTTGATAGCTGGATGTCAACTTCTCTTTTTCTAACATTAGACTGTCTAGCGCCACTTCCCATTGCACCAATTGCTCCTTGATCAGCCCCAACTCGGCAACTTGTTGCGTTAGGAGATCAGCCTCCTCTTTTAATCGAATGCCTTCTGTCGTTAACCGAGTCTCCCGTTGCCCGTAA
>JBILCE010000243.1:0-4986 GCA_044353305.1 Paenibacillus sp. | reverse complement strand
GTTTCCTCTTTCATGTGCTTGCTCAACCGAATCATCCCCCTTACTTACAGTTTAATTTATTGTAGGGGGGGACTCCAGTTTAATTAGGGGGCTTTAGAGATATGATAATTTTTTAAATCTCTACTCGCTTCAAATACTGCATTCTCAAAAGATTTACCAGCTACAAACGATGATGACAAAGAAAATAAAAACTGTTTGAATTGTTCTCTTAGTTCCAATATTCGTTGATTACGTAGTTTAATGGCTCGTATTCGGGGATAGCCAAATGAAAGCAAACCTATCAGTATAGAAGCCAACCAATGTGCAAAAAATAAGTATCCAATAAAATATAGTACGGAGAACGACATGAAAAAACTTATAATGTATTCCTTTTTCGATAAGGTATAAACGTTATAATCGATTGAGTTTACCATTTGCCTTCCTCCATGCCTATTGCTCTTATCTTCATCTGATTTTGAAGTCTGTAACCAGTGCGCTGAAGCGAGCCTGTGACCTGATTCATTGAAGATGTGGTCGATTCCTTAAATAAAAAGATAGGTTGAAGTATCACTTCCCCATTCTTAACACCAACAATTTCATGGATCTCAGTAACACGACGAGACTTATCTCGCAAGCGGGAAATATGTACGACGATATCGATTGCTGATGCGATCTGTTGTCTAATGACCTCAATCGGTAGCGAAGCTGCAGCTAGTATCATCGTTTCAAGTCGAGTTATCATATCTTTTGAAGAATTAGCATGTCCAGTTGACAGGGATCCGTCATGACCAGTATTCATCGCTTGCAACATATCAAACGCTTCCGGTCCTCGGACTTCCCCCACGATAATTCGATTTGGACGCATCCTGAGGGAAGCTCGTATGAGTTCGCGTATTGAAATGGTACCTTTTCCTTCCATGTTGGCATTTCGGGTTTCTAGTCGAACCAAATTATCTAAATGATTAATTTGTAACTCTGCAACATCCTCAATGGTAATAATTCTTTCGTCTTCCGGAATGGATTGTGTCAAAACATTTAGAATAGTTGTTTTCCCAGAACCGGTCCCCCCTCCAATAAATATATTGTATTTTGCTTGAACCACCTCCTTTAAAAATTGTGCTGCCTCGTCTGATAATGTTCCCAAAGTAAGCAAATCTTTCATGGTTAAGTGTTGTTCAGGAAATTTACGAATAGTCATCGTTGGCCCTTGAAGTGCAACCGGTGGAAGTACCACATGTACACGCGACCCGTCATGCAATCTAGCATCTACTATCGGACTCGATTCTGTAACAACGCGATTAACTTTACCAACAATCGATCTGATCAATTCAATAAGTTTCTGTTCATTGTCAAATTGAATCGAAGAACGTTCTATCGCGCCTCTCCTTTCAATAAAGATGCAATCGTGACTATTCACCATGATTTCTGTTATGGTCGGTTCATCAATAAGGGATTGTAAGACATCATATCCTCGTATCCCATCATAAATTTGTCTTATTATTTTTTGTTTTTCCCCAGCGGTTATATGTTTAAATTCATTCGAATTCAAAACCATTGATTCAATTTGTTGGAACACCACTTCATCAGAACAGTTTTGTTGATGGTCAAGAACGTTAAGAATCCTTTTGCGTATTATTTCAAATTGTATAGTATTAATCATCGAATACCTTCTTGATATTTCTTGACGTGCTTCATAATTAAGTTTGTTAATGTATCATCATACTCACCATCAGATATTCTATGGTTTAAATGTAAATCCAGATTTGTTTCGTCAACATAAGGTAATTCAGCGCAAATTCGAATCCCATTCCTTAGAAAATCCTGTTTAACCGCCCCTTTTCGTTTATTCAAGATAAATAGACTGGCTTTGTTGACCGCTTCAGAAAGTTTCATGTCTATCTGTTCTAGTTCATGTAAGATGGAATGGGTTTTGTTTAAACAAAAGATATGGTCTATCATCATCCATAACACACATATACTAGCATCCAGGGCTCCAAGGATTCGAGGATGAAACCCAACTGCTAAATCAACAACTATTGCATCAAATCCTCCTTCTAGAGCAAGTTTACGCAATAAAGCAGTTGTTTCCTCCCTTGTCATCTCTTTCATTTCTTGATAACCAGCGGTTCTTTTGGGTGCAAAATATCCCCGTGTAAAATTCTCTTTATTTCTTTTAATCATTGATTCAATCGACAGATCTGGTTTTGTTTGGATTTGATAGAGTAGATGTGACATATACACGGTATCACCTCTCTCATCGGATTGGTCATCATCAATCATTTCCGTTGACTCAACGTCTTCTAAATTAAGCAAGCATACTGATTTTCCTGATCTCGTTAAATCTTCTGCCAATCGAATTGCAGTTGTTGTCTTACCAGTACCACCAGATGATGAATATACAGATACAATTACACTTTCACGACCGTTCTTTCCAATATATCTTGGCACCAATGATTCACAGGCTTTCATCCATGCCTGAAGATGTGTATCTGCCGGTAAATATTTAAACATCTTAAGACCATTAGAATAATCTGTTGTAAACCCATCATTTATGAGAAACAATATCTTCTCTGCACGTTGATTTACCACAGGTAGTAAATACATTTCTTCGGAGCAAACTAATAGATCATATTTCGGATTCTTTGAAAAATAAGTGCAAATGGCCTCCGTTTCTGTGAATCCAAATAAAGTAATATATTCTACAAATGCAGATTGTCTAAAGTATTGCATCATTCTCTCTACAAACTCTCGATCTGGATCAAGTAAAATAATTGTATGCATTCGAAAATTTCCTACTAATTGATTCAACGTTATCTTCCTCCCATTAACGTATAAAAAAAACACCGCTGACGCAGATGAATCTGCCGTCAGCGGTGCTTCCGCATGTTGGTTATTTTGCTTTGAATCGAATTATAGCACATTTGATAAAGATGACAACCCCTCACACTATATTTTTTTTCCAAACCAGGACCTACGCTTTTTCTTTTGCATTGTATCCAGCTTCGCATTTAAAGTAAGAATTTTAATTAATTCCTTAATGCCAGGACTCCATTCCTCAAAGAGAGCATCATCGTCTACGGGAGAAATACCTTTCCAGTGAGCATCCAACACATTTCTGCTTGAAAGCTCCAAACTAAACGCATCTGGCCTTGCTGGTAATGAATGAATCCATTCGTCACGTCCTCTGAACTTTACGTCGCGATTTATTACGATTCTAACGTTTTGCCCATTGTTTTTTAAATGATTGAGAAATTTCCAACGATTTAATGTTTCTTGTAGAAGGTTTTTAGAAATATTTGGAGACACCACAACGATAATTTCAGATGCCATGAGTAGCAATTGTTTTACTACTGTATCCTCCCAATATGTTGAAATATCAATTAACAACACTTCCGCATCCGTTGAAAAAATGGCTCTAAATGCTGTTTCTAGTTTCCAACATCCTTTTTCCATACTAGAATGAAGACCATTCCATTGGGTATACCCGTCTTGCCACGAACAATATAAACTGTTTCTATTTTTTTCATAGAATTTTCTACTTTGCGTCTCAACTTTACCTAAGTTTAATAACGCAAGTAATTCCGGTGAATTACACCCTGCTTCAAAAACCGCGTTAGACGAACCGATCCGATGTAAATAGCGGGCTAGGCCGATTGAAATAAACGTAGAGCCTGCACCACTAAAAAGTCCACCAACAATGACCAATTTACGAGTTTTCGCAACCAATGGCTTTTCTTCTACTTGTTGACGATCAGCTAAAAGTTTCCCTAAATTATTATGTACATCCATTACTGATTGATATCTATCAGATGGGTCGTGCTCTGTCATTTTATTAACAACACTAAATAAATCTTCGGGCAGAGATGGCGAATGGTTACGAAGAGGAACTCTCGGTATCTGTCCAAGGAATTTCCCTTCACTTAGCAAATAGTAAATCAATGCGCCAATGGTGTATATATCGGTTCTCTCATCACTTTGCATTTTTAAAAATTGTTCTGGTGCTGCAAATCCAATTGTACCAAGCTGTATAGTATCCATCTTTCCCTGCATAGAATAGTGCCGAGCAATTCCGAAATCGACTAGTCGAATATGACCTGTATGATCAATTAGCACATTGGATGGCTTCAAATCGCGGTAAATAATCGGAGAAGGTTCAAAATGATGCAAATAATCAAAGAGCTCACAAATCTGAAGTGCATATCCTATAACTTCTCGCCATTCTAATCGTCCCAACCTATCAAAGCGAGACTGCAAGGACTCCCCAAAAATATATTCCATAATGATATAGCTGTATCCATCCTGGTCAGGCTCAATAAAATCAGCAATTTTCGGTAAAAATGGATGGGACATCTTTGCTAATATCGAAGCTTCTTGGTGAAAAAGTTCAGGTCGATAGGCATACTGCAATGATTGCTTAATTGCCCATTGTTTACCAGTTACTTTCAAATCATCTGCTAAATAAACCGTACTCATGCCACCTATCCCGATTACTCGAACAATTTGATATCGGTTAGCAATTACTTTACCTTCTTGTAAAGGAATGAAACTCACTAAATTCCCCCTGTATGGACAAATTTTTATTCATTGATTACCCGAATCCACGGTCGTCCAGAATACCAGTCAATCTCAACGTTCACATCGTATGATTTTCTTAAAAGTTCTGCCGTCAATACCTCTTCTTTACGTCCAGCAGCTATAATTTGTCCATTTCCTAGAAGGGCTACATGAGTAAATGTAGGCACAATTTCTTCCAAGTGATGAGTGACATAAATCATTGATACTCCTTGACGGCCAAGTTCATCGATAGTTATCAAGAGTTTTTCACGTTCATATAGATCAAGCCCTGAGCACGGTTCGTCCATAATGAGTAAATCTGGACTTGGCATAAGTGCTCGGGCAAGCAACACTTTCTTTCGCTCGCCTTGCGATAGTGTCCCAAGGGGTTGATCTGCAACATGTGGAAGACGGACGCGGTCTAATATATGTCGTGATTTTTGTATGATATCA
>JBILCE010000082.1:0-5026 GCA_044353305.1 Paenibacillus sp. | reverse complement strand
CAATCGCGTGACCCGCTGCTGGCAATACACGGCCCCTCACTGCAAACACACGACTGAGTTCTCGAACAGCCGTCACAAAATCGCCCGTGATATCAGTCATCGCCGCTAAAATTAAGTTCCCCAAATTGTGGCCCGCTAACCCGTTGCCCGCACTGAATCGATACTTCATGATGTCCGACAGCAATGGTTCCACATCGGCAAGTGCAGTTAGGACGTTACGGATGTCTCCTGGCGGTGGAATGTGCAACTCGGATCGGAGAATTCCTGAACTACCACCATCATCTGCAACAGTAACTATCGCGGTAATATCGAGTGGCTGTTCCTTTAATCCCCGCAAAATAACCGATAGACCAGTTCCTCCACCGATAACTACAATTCGGGGCTCCTTCGCTTCATCTGTATGCTCCAAGCCCGTTCTCCTCCGCTCTACTTTCGATCTCGATCGAAATCTCGATGGCTGACTCGGACGTCTTCTATCTCACTAGTTCCAAGAACTCGGCCCAAATATTCAACTATCGTCACCGAACGATGCTTACCACCCGTACAACCGATGCCCACTACTACCTGACTTTTGCCTTCCTTAATATATTGCGGAATTAGAAAATGGAGCATGTCTAATAGCTTAGTAAGGAACTCCTGAGTCTCCGGCCATTTCATCACAAATTCGTAGACGTCAGCATCGAGTCCCGTGTTCGGGCGTAAAGCATCGATATAATGCGGATTAGGAAGAAATCGAACGTCAAAAATAAGGTCAGCGTCAATAGGTATCCCATATTTAAACCCAAACGAGATGAAATTAATCGAAATTGGATGGGTATCATGCCCAGCGAATCGAGCAATAATCTGTTCTTTCAATTGCGCAGGCTTTAAATTGCTAGTGTCAATAGCCTGTGTCGCAAGTCCCTTCAATTCCTCAAGCAAACGGCGCTCTTGTGCGATCCCATCAAGTGGGATTCCGTTTGGCGCAAGTGGATGTCGCCGCCGACTTTCTTTGTAACGTTGAACCAGAACGGAATCCGTCGAATCGAGGAACAGTATCTCATACGTTAACGTGTAATTTTCGCGAACAGATCGCAACGCCTCTGCTAAAGTTGCAAAAAACTCGCGACCGCGCAAGTCAATCACGAGTGCGACTTTACCGATCTTACCGTTCGATTGCTCAATCAGTTCAGCAAATTTAGGGATCAAAACAGGCGGTAAATTATCAACACAGAAAAAGCCGAGATCCTCTAAGCTTTGAACTGCAATGGTCTTACCTGCACCTGACATCCCAGTAATAATGACGAGCTTAGCAAGTGCTTTGACGTCTTCCATCGAAGGAACTCCTCCTCAGACTATGTTCGCCTATAAATTATGACCAGGAAAGCACAATACGGGAACGGACTGCACTTCTCTATTTGTGCAAACCCTTCCCGCATCGAGCCTCATCTGTTAATTATCGCAAGCTCAGGCCAGCGGCACCAACTACCCCAGCGTCGTTGCCCAACATGGCGGGTACAATGTCAACACCATCTTTTGCTGCATCAGTCGTATATTTATTGAACACTTCTCGGATCGGGTTGAACAAAATATCCCCCGCTTTAGAGACGCCCCCACCAATAATATAGCGTTGTGGGTTAACAATGACTGATATAAGGGCCATAGACCGACCTAAGTAATAGGCTGCCCTTTTTACAATACGAAGTGCTACTTCGTCACCATCTTTGGCTGCATCGAATACATGCTTTGCTGTAATGGATGGCGTTATGAGGGAAAGTGATGTCTTATCCCCGCGGTTTACTGCATCGTTCGCCATTCGAATAATACCTGTTGCCGAAGACACAGTCTCTAAACATCCATTCTGCCCACAGTTACAATGGATAGCTTCAAGATCGGGAACGATGGACATATGTCCGATTTCGCCAGCCATGCCGCTAAAGCCTTGATAAATCTTACCTTGAACAATAACCCCACCGCCCACTCCTGTGCCGAGCGTATAACAGACGATATTCGGAATACCACGCCCAGCTCCGCCCCAAGCCTCGCCTAGTGCAGCTACATTAGCGTCGTTGTCGATATAAACCGTCTTGCCTAGCTTTTCTTCAAGTATCTTCTTAACCGGTACATTGCGCCAATTCAAGTTAGGGGACAATTTAATAAATCCTTCAGGAATATCCATGAAGCCTGCGATGCCAGCGCCAATACCAGCAACCTGGTCCCAGCTGTACGGCGAATCGGACACCAATTTGCGCAAGTATAATGCAATATTATTCAACACATGGTCCGATCCATGCTCGTTCTCCGTTGGACCTTCTAATGTGTGTAATAGATTTCCATCTCCATCACAAATCCCTACTTTAATTGCCGTACCACCCAGATCCACACCCAAATATACATTCCCCGACATCTTCGGTGGTCACCCCATCAAAGTAATTGGTTTCTTTGAACCCACTATAAGGCAACCACCCTATTCGGTCAAGTATCCCACATCTTGCATCTTTCGCTACTAAAAATCCGAAGGGCTTCCCCTTCGGATTATCAATTTCTTCTATAGCGACTGGCTCCAATCATGCACAGCATGTCCTTCAAGGAAGCGTTCTGCATCTAATGCAGCCATACAGCCGGTTCCGGCTGCGGAGATTGCTTGACGGTATTTACTGTCCTGCACATCACCGCAAGCGAATACGCCAGGTACGTTCGTTTCTGTCGAACCTGGTCGAACGAGGATATAGCCGGTTTCATCGGTTGTGATCTGGCCGTCCAAGAACTTCGTATTCGGGGTATGTCCAATTGCGACAAAAATACCGTCTGTTTCGAGGATCTCCTCTTGTCCGGTTACATTATTCTTAACTTTCAATCCTGTCACACCACGATCACCTGCAACAACTTCCAATGGGGTGTTATTAAGGCTCCACACGATTTTGCTGTTCTCGCGTGCGCGATCTTGCATAATCTTCGATGCACGCAATTCATCTCGACGGTGCACAAGACGAACTTCTGTGGCAAATTTCGTCAGGAAGTGAGCTTCCTCCATCGCAGAGTCACCACCACCGACGACGATAATTTTCTTGCCTCGGAAGAAAAATCCGTCGCAAGTTGCACATGTGCTTACGCCGCGACCTACGTTATCTTTTTCCCCAGGAATACCTAGATATTTAGCTGATGCGCCTGTAGAGAGGATGAGCGATTCCGCCACAAGCTCTTCTCCACCTTCAATGATCAATTTAAAGGGACGTTTGGATAGGTCAACTTTATTGACCCAACCCGTACGGAATGTCGCGCCGAAACGCTCAGCTTGCTTACGCATATTGCTCATTAATTCAGGGCCCATAATGCCTTCCGGGAATCCCGGGAAATTCTCAACTTCAGTCGTCGTGGTTAGTTGGCCGCCCGGCTCTGGTCCTTCGATAACAAGCGGCTCTAGGTTAGCGCGCGCGAGATAGATAGCAGCTGTGAGCCCTGCAGGGCCTGTTCCGATTACAATTGTTTTGTACATAATATATCCCCCTAACAATGTTTATCTGATTTATGATTCTGAAGCACATTCTTCAAAAATGACATCCATCTTCTGACGGATCCGACAAACTTCATCCATCAGCTTCACATGACGTGTCACAGTGCCTGGAGAGACATTATAACGACGAGCCACTTCGTCATAGGAGATGGTGCGGCGGTGCATCTTTGCTGTCATATATTCAAGTGCAGCAGCCCAACCAGCCGGTTTGGCGATTCGGGGTGCCTGTGGATAAACACGAGTTAAAAACTCAACCCATAATGTTTCTAGATCATGCAATTGCATAAGATCGTACCGCTTGAACATGCTCGCCGTAGCAATCTCTCCTACCTGTTTCCATTCGGGTTTCCAACTTGGAAGGCTTGGACTGTAAGGCATTTGAGATACTGTTAGAACCCGACCATCAAGATGAGCTTCAATTGGTTCTTTTACTTCCATTGTCGTGCGGAGGACAAATAATGCGAGTTTCTTTAGGTAGTCATCCTCATCCGCTTCTAATACGAAGCCTCGTAACGCTTCCTCTACCTCACCGTCCGCAATAACACCGAACGCTTGGATGACCTGAAGCTTGGTCTCTGTATCCCCATGTCGCAATGCCCAGAAGAAGGACGAGCGAACGAGGGGGTCTCGCCGTAAATGATCAGGAATCCCTTCATTCGCATGCTCAACAAGTCGAAATTGCTCCTCGAATGGGAGATGATAGTGATAACCAATCGTTAATCGTTCCTTATTTTCTACAACAACCTGCTTTACTTGATTGAGATAAAATCTTGGAATGTCTGACTTTGGATCAAGCTTGGTTGCCTGTATCCAATATCGCTTAGCCTCTTCCAACCGTCCAATATTGTAAGCTGCGACTGCGGTATAATGATGAATTGATGGCTCATTTGCCGCTTCGCCACCTTTTTTCAACAACCTACGGAAGTGCTGATACGCGGTTTTATGCTCTCCGAGAATTCCCATCGTAGTAGCGAGTTTGAAGACGTGTTCTTGGTGATAAGGGTGCATTTTTCGAAGGACGGTAAGAACTTCGTGAAGCTCCTTTTGCTCATCCAGATGCTGATAAAAAATAGCCAGATTACACAATCCGTGTAAATTACCAGGTTCAAGTTCCAATACTTGGACAATAGTATCCATCGCTTGATCGAACTGACCCATATAGTAAAAAGCAAGTGCCAGATTGTTGCGGGCGGCCATAAATTCAGGATTCTTCTTAACGATTCGCTGCAACAATCGCATCGCTTCGGTAAATCGCCCTTCTTCTAGAAGCGACCGCGCTTTATCATGTTCAAAAATGTCCTCTCGACTCTTGATTGACTTTATGGGTGCAGACCGTTTCAACTCTGTCTCTAACATGTCTATCATCTCTTCAGATTCTTCCAAAAACTGGCCATCCGGATCTTGCTCGAGATAATCAACAATCGCGGTCTCTGCCGAATCGTAGTCATCCATGTTTGCAAAATTATTTGCCATATAAAAATGACACTCGGTCATCTTAGGATCAACATCGGTTAAAATGTGCTGCAAAATTCG
>JBILCE010000081.1:0-5032 GCA_044353305.1 Paenibacillus sp. | reverse complement strand
AGTGATAATGATTGCGACGAGGGTTACCGCTATGATCAACGCAACTGACAGGAGTGAACGATTCCTTTTTTTTGCAAAAAAATCAACCTGTTGCATGCTTGACCCCCATATCAAAGATGAGATCTCCCATCTCCGAGCCGTAAATGGTATGAATCATGGAAGACGACAATTCTTGGGAAGGACCGTCGTAGACGACCATTCCTTTGTTTACCCCTATGATTCGATCGGAATATTTCAGTGCAACGTCAACCTGATGCAAATTAACGATAACGGTAATGCCCATTTTCGAGCAAATGGAGCGCAAATGATCCATAATGACTTTCGAAGCATTAGGATCCAACGATGCAATTGGTTCGTCGCAAAGCAAAAGCTTGGGATTTTGAATAAGTGCTCTCGCTATACCCACGCGCTGCTTTTGACCGCCAGACAGCTGATCAGCACGTTTAAATATTTGATCCTGCAGACCCAATGATTCAAGCAACATGACGGCCTGTTTCTTCTCTTGTTCTGTATAGATTCCCATTGCACCGGAAAGCATCGACTTATAGCCGAGCCTTCCATGCAACACGTTCTCAATAACGCTGAGACGATTGACTAAATTGTAATGTTGAAAGATCATACCGATCGTTCGTCTTATTTGTTTCAAATTGCGCTTGTCCACTTTAAGGACATTGACGCCGTCAAACATAATCTCCCCGCAACTCGCATCGATCATTCGATTGATGCAGCGCAGCAACGTCGATTTGCCTGCACCGGAGGGCCCAATAATGGAGATGAATTCTCCTTCTTTCACAGAAAAACTGACGTCGCTCAGAGCTTTCATCTCCGAACCGTAATGCTTCGACAACTGTTTGACTTCGAGTATACGTTTCATCTTATTTGGATAACTCCCGCACCGGATTAAACCAAGCGTCATCAACTTTCACAAAACGCTCTTTGTCGGTCTTTTTACCGAAAATGCCTGAGAATTTAGAATCTTTTGGAACAAATATTTTTGGATTGTTAGCTAATTCATCGCTAGTAAAAAGATCTGTCAATTTTTTAATGTCAGCTTCATTCATTTTGCTTGTGTTCACAACGAACGGAGCATTCAAAACAGGTGTAACCGAGATCAGCACGAATTCTTGGCCGATTGAATTGTTAAACGGTTCTTTTGCATCTGCCTTTACTTTATAGACTGCACCCGGGCGATTCTCAGTGCCTGATGCTAATTGAATGTAATTGTTTATGCAAGTATCGCAGAAAGCTGCAACGTCTGCCTTGCCAGAAAGCAGGTTGACTGCCGAGCCTTGATGAGAACCACCGTATTGAACACTGCTAAAAAATTTGCCATTGCCGCCTTCCATTAGGTCTTCCGCTTTTAAGGTCTTGTATTGATCTTTCTTGCTGAAATAAGAAACGATGCCCGCAGTTGGAACTTTAAATCCGGATGTAGAGCTGTTTGATACAAATGAAAATTTCTTACCTGCAATGTTGTCGATGACGAATTTATCACCATTTTTATAAGCAGCTTCGTTGCCTTTCTTAACTGCTAACCAGCTGTAATAAACAGCGTCTGTCAGTGTTCCCGTAGGACCTGATGGGACAACTAACGGTAGAACCTTTTTATTTTTATTGTTTGCTTCAATATAACCTTGTGCACCAAGGAAAGCTAAATCGGCATTCCCGTTTGCAACAGCTTCAATTGCGATAATATAATCCGTTGTCGTCTTATGCTCAACCTTCTTACCAGTCGATTGTTCAATCAATCTGCCCATCTCATCACGTGCTTCAGCCAAATCTGCACCTGACTCATTAGGTAGCCATGCAATCGTAATTTTGTTGCTTTGCACGTTTGCCGATGTGTTTTCGTTTTTTGCACAACCTGCTGCTGCGAATGCTAGAATAACGGTCAACAATAGAGCAATCCACTTCTTCATGTTCAAAAAACCTCCAGTATATGTAATGGATGCCGAACGGAGTGCCCGTCGGTTTTGAATCAATTTAATCATACCTATTGAATGTAAAAACTCTTCTCTTTTCTCATGGAGATTTTATTAAGAATCATTCGATTATGCTGTGAATTCTCCGTCTTGCATGTTGAATTCGCGATGACAAAGATGCTGCATAAATTCAAGATCATGAAAAATGCCTAACATGGTTGTTCCTTCATGCATCAATTGCTCGAGAAGGTCCCTAACTTTCTCCTTTGAGGCTCGGTCGAGACTCGCCGTTGGCTCGTCCAGTAAAAGTAACCTTGGGCGTTTCACCATGGCACGGGCAATATTGAGGCGTAGCTTCTCCCCGCCGGAGAATGTTGCTGGGAAGCTATCCCACAGCGTCTGATCAAGTTCGAAATGGGCCAGCATCCGCTCGGCTTCTGCTTCTGCTTCGTCTTCGCTTCGGTCCATCTCTAGTACGGCCAATTTCACTAGCTCTCTTGCAGTCGTGCGTGGCATGGCATTAAGAAACTGCGAGACATACCCAATCTCTCGTTTACGTAAATCGATCATTTGACGTTCTGAAGCTTCGACCAAGTTGATTCTTCCGAATCGTAGCGAACGGTACCAGATTTGAGCATCGTTGCGGACCACATATGTTCGAATAATACTTTTCAGAATCGTTGATTTTCCACTGCCACTTTTGCCTGTGATCCCGACAAATTCGCCTTCGTGTAACTCGAGGTTGACATGATCGATCGCCTTAATGCTTTTTCCAGCGTAATGAAGCTCAAACGTTTTGGACAGGTTGCGTATGGATAAAATCGGTTCCACTTTTTCCATAAAAACACTTCCTCCTAAATTCGATAATGCGTCCGTTGAATTAACTTGCCGTCAACGAATACACCCGTCAGAACTGGGAAATCAGGGCTTACCTTTTCGATGATTAAAAGGTCTGCCTTCTTGCCTTGCTGGATCGAACCCAGTTCGCTATCTAAATGGAGTGCTTTGGCTGGATTGATTGTAACCAGTTTAAACATGTCCGTTAGATTCATACCGTATTTCTTGTGTAAATCGAAAACCGCGTGAAGCATACCTGCCGGGTAATAGTCGCTACATAGAATATCGATGCTACCTTCGACGATAGCTTCCGCTGCAGATAAATTTCCGCTGTGCGAACCACCGAGTAGGACATTAGGAGCACCGGCAATCGTATACATGCCCAGTTGCTTCGCCTCACGAGCAATTTCTAACGTAATCGGAAATTCACTGATGGTTGTTCCAAAGCTCTTCACTAAATCAAGCTTCGTCACGGAATCGTCATCATGCGAGGCAATCGGAATCCCATGTTCCAGCGCTAGCTCAGCAAGCTCACGGATTCCGTCGATCGTAAGCTTATCTTTGGATTGATGACGTTCAATGATGACTTGGATAGCCTCATCGCTAAGATCTTGATAGCCTTTTACCGTGTGCCGATAAACTTCGAGGTCCCGATATTGACCCTGGCCTGGCGTATGGTCCATAAACGAGAGTAGATGTACCTTTTTCTCCCGGATATAGGTTTTTAGATTGTCAATCTCCTCCAAATTATCGATCTCATATCGGGCATGAAACCGATGACGCACCAGATGCATACTGCGATGCATTTCGTCGATAAGATCGGCTAGCCGGCGAACGTTCTCGGGCTCTCGGATTGGTTTATAGGCGTATTCCGTCCCTCGGAACAAGGATAACGAGTGATACATCGTTGTAATCCCATGGCTAATTAATTCTTTCTCGGCCTCCATCAGACTGAGACGAAAATCCATCAGAGAGGTAGGACGAGGGGCTGCTATATGCTCGATATAATCCGAGTGCAGATCAATAAAGCCCGGTGCAATGTAACCACCGTTGGCGTCGATCCGTTCGACGCCCGCAGGCAGCTTTAACTCGCCATGAGGAACGATCAGTTCGATTCGTCCATCCTTAATGAATAAATCATGCCCTTCCAAAATCGCATCTTCCGTAATGATCCGTCCATTTGTAATCAAATACATGTAATTCCCATCTCCTCTATCAAACTGTTACAACATCGAGTGGACCAATTGCTGGGTATACCGGTGCTGCGGGTCTTCCAATATTTGATCCGTCAAGCCTTGCTCAATGACGCGACCATCTAACATAACCATCGTGCGGTCTGCCAGCATGCGAATCACGCCCAGATCATGGGATACGATTACGATGCTGATCTTCATCTCTTGTTGCAATTGCTTGATTAAATCAAGCACGTTCGCTTGCACCGATAAATCCAATCCCGTCGTCACCTCATCAAGGAGTAAAATGGGCGGCTTATTGGATAACGCTTTTGCAATTTGCACACGTTGTTGCATGCCACCGGAAAACCGTTTCGGCGCTTCTTTGATTCGATGCAAGGGGATATTGACATGGTCGAGAAGTTCTTGTCCCCGAGCTTCCATTTGCGAAGCATGTCGTCCGCCTGCAGCAATCAATTTTTCTGCGATATTACCAATTGAGGAAATGTTCATTTTTAACCCATGCATGGGGTTTTGATACACTTTACCCATCTGATGATTGCGAATGTAACGCTTCTGTTGAGCAGATTCCTGAAACATATTTGTTGATCCATTTTTATAGTTATGGATGTACGCTTCACCGGTGGTTACTTCCTGATCGAAATAGAGACATTGCATTAGCGTCGATTTCCCGCTTCCACTCTCCCCCACGATCCCGAACACTTCCCCCGGATATACTTCGAAGTTGATGTCTTGACAAGCGTAAACGGTGCCACAGACTGGACAGTAATTTTTCGTAAGACGCTCCGATTGACCACAATTACAGTTCGGACAGCCATCACCAAATTGTTTGTTAAGCTTTTTAATCGTGAGCAGTGGTGCTTCAAAAGGTTCCAACACGTGCAGATCTCCTTCCTTCGGACAAAACGCCATTTAATCTCGACAGACAGTGCCCCGTATCATTACATTGGTGAACCGTAGTACCTGACTGTTCGTCGATGAGTTCGTCTAGGAATACATCGGTAGCACCGCACAGTCTGCAACTCAAACCATCAAAATTTTCCGTGCGAAACTCATAATCATCAAAAGCGAGTGACACCA
>JBILCE010000080.1:0-5036 GCA_044353305.1 Paenibacillus sp. | reverse complement strand
AATGTAACGTCCTCGAGAGCCGGGATCGTCTGCCCGGGATAGCGCACAGTCACTCCGCGGAGATCTAACTGATACCCATTGGGATTCATGGGCAACGAAATGGCACCCTCACGTTCCATCCAAGCGGACGACGGAGTATCCAAAATATCCATAATACGACCCGCAGCAGCGATCCCATTCGTACTTGCATGAAATTGTGTGCCTAGAGCCCGCACAGGTGCGTAAAATTCAGGTGTTAGTAATAGTACCAAAAAAGCATGCTCGAATCCGATCTCTCCAGCAATTAGCCTTAGTCCTAAAAACACGGCTACGATTGCTGTGCTGAGTGTTGCAAACAATTCCATTACAAAAGCAGACAAAAAAGCTAGCCTCAACGTCGACATCGTCGTCTTGCGATAATCTTCACTAATGCGACCAATGATTTCGATTTGTGCTATGCTCCGATTGAACAACTTTAACGTAGGCAAGCCGCGAATCACATCTAGAAAATGAGAGGCGAGTCTGCCTAATGTTTTAAACTGCTGCTTCGCTCTTGCCTTGGCTTTCATGCCGACCAAAATCATAAACAGCACAAGTAATGGTAAGGTAACCGCCAAAATCAGAGCAGATATCCAGTCTAACTGCACGACAACGCAGAACACGGTAACGGGGATGAGCATCGACAACGCAACCTGTGGTAAATACCGCGCCAAATAGGTCTCCAACTGCTCGACCCCATCGTATACCGTACCAAGTAATTCGCCGCTACGCTCCCCTTTTGCGTAATGGGGTCCAAGCTCTACAAGTTTATGGAGGAGCCGACTTCGCAGCGTACTTTTTATGTGTAGCGCCATCTTGGTCGAAGTAGACTCGCTAACGGATTGGGTAAATGCTCGGATTGCAATGACACTTAATAAGAAAACAAACAATGGCAGAAGGGTTGCAAATGGCAACCCCTCGATAAATACTTTTGATGAAATCTTGGCAATTGCCATTGCCTCGAATAAAAGAAGGATGCTTCCCGCCACACTAAAGACCAAGGAAAGGGCGAACAGTTTGCGTGTGCCTTCGATTTGAGCAAATAATTTTTTCATCATATTAGTAATCCAAATGGTCGTGAATACTGATCCGTTTGCGGAATGTCCAGTACGTCCATGCTTGATATGCGATCACAATAGGCAAGGTTGTTAAGGCCACAATGGTCATGACTTTCAAGGTATAGGCATTCGAAGCTGTGTTGTAAATGGTCAATGTCCAGTCGGGGTTAAGCGAGGACACCATAACCCGCGGGAACAAGCTCATAAACACTGTGATAGTCGATAGCGCAATTGTCAAACCTGTCATTATAAACGCCCAACCAACGCGACCTGCTTTCACAAAGAAATGTACGGACAATAAGGCGATCCCTGCAGTAAGTGGGACTAAACCTGGATTAATCCCTTTATCCGTAAACATATCTGTCTCAAAGTAGCTCAATATAACGAACAGGAACAAACTAGCACTCGCCCAAGCTCCGACTCGATCTGCAAACTGGCGAGCACGCTCTCGCAAATCACCTTCTGTTTTTAGTGAAATGTAGAGTGCCCCATGAAGTAGGAACAATAAGACGATGCTAATACCCGCCGTAACGGAATAAAGCGATATCAGATCCCAGAACGTGCCGACATAATTCATGTTGGCATCAATAGGCACGCCCCTCATCAAATTAGCGAGCGCCACACCCCAAAGCAATGGGGGTAAAAGACTGCCGAAGAATAGGATGCCATCCCACGTTTTGCGCCAACGGGGATTCTCGAGTTTACTACGAAACTCGAACGCTACCCCACGACCGATCAACGCGATTAACATGAGGAATAATGCCATATAAAATCCACTGAACAACGTTGCATACCAATTCGGGAATGCTGCGAACATAGCGCCACCTGCGGTCAACAGCCATACCTCGTTACCATCCCATACAGGACCGATTGTGTTAATGACTACACGTCGCTCTACATCTGACTTTCCCAAAATGGAAGCAAGCATCCCCACACCAAAGTCGAATCCTTCCAGAAAGAAAAAACCGACAAATAGCACAGCAACGAGTATAAACCATAACGTTTCTAGCATAAAAGCGCTCCCCTCCTTATCCCAACATGTGCGATTCCTTGCATCCTAAAGTGTTTGCATCGGGCGCTCGGCCCACTTTGATTCATCGACTTCGTGATGGTTTTCATCTACGATTCCTTTGCGAACAAAATGCACGATCAAATATACGAATGCCACGGCAATTAATGCGTAGATTAGTGTAAAGCCAAAGAACGTTGTAGCCGCCATACCACTAGATACTGTAGGGGAGACGCCGTCTTCTGTTCGCTGTAAGCCAAACACGATCCATGGCTGACGCCCGACTTCGGTCATAATCCAACCTGTCGAATTCGCGATAAAAGGCAACGAAATGGCAGGAATCATCCATTTTAGATAAACTTTATAACGATCAAGTCGATGACGGACAACCGCGTAAGTGCCGAAAAGGCTGAGTAAAATAATAATAACACCAGCACCAACCATAATTCGAAAGCTCCAAAACGTTGTCCGAACAGGTGGAATATAGTTTCCTGGACCATATTTCTGCTCATATTCAGCCTGCAGTTCATTCATACCTGGTACACTGCCAGTCAATTTATTATAGGAAAGCACGCTGAGCGCATATGGGATTTCAAGTTGAAAACGGTTTTCTTGCTTGTTCGTATTAATTGTCGCAAACACAGTCCAAGGTGCACTTTCACCACTCGTGTTCCATAGCGCTTCCGCCGCCGCCATCTTCATCGGTTGCGATTTCATCAGATGCTGCGCCTGTTCATGTCCGGCTACAGCTGTGAGAAAACTAGCGATCAGCGCCACGACAATTCCGATCGAAAAAGAAGCCCTGAAAATATCTTCCCGATGACGGCGAAGCAATTGGTAGGCACTAATTCCGGTTACGAACAACGCACCAGTCGTAAGCGCTCCGTAGATCACGTGCGGAAACTCAACCCACAACTGAGGATTCCCTAATAAAGCGAAGAAATTCGTCATCTCCGCACGTCCGTTGCGAATCGCGTATCCAACCGGTTCCTGCATAAACGAGTTGGCACTTAAAATCCACAAGGCTGAAAGAGTAGCACCTACGGCTACAAGCCAAATCGAGGCGAGATGGACCTTCTTGGACAGACGATCCCATCCGAATATCCATATCCCAAGAAACGTCGATTCTAGGAAAAAAGATACAAGTGCCTCTATCGCAAGCGGACCACCAAACACGGCCCCGACAAATCGGCTATAATTCGACCAGTTCATGCCGAACTGAAATTCTTGCATAATCCCGGTCACTACGCCAACTGAGAAATTCAATAGGAACAACTTACCCCAAAATTGCGCCATCTCCTTATACTTCTCGTCATTTTTGACCACATATAGCGTCTGCATAAACGCAATCAAATAGGCGAGACCGATCGAAAGAGGGACAAATAAAAAGTGATAAACTGTCGTTACGCCAAATTGCCATCGGCTCCAATCTAAAGTATCCACACGACCGCCTCCTTTCAAATGTCTATAGTGTAGGGCAAATCGTTGAACCTTCTTGTGAGAAAAGTCACACCTTGACGTGAACGTTTTGTGAAAGTGGGTGGGGATTTTGGCGGCAACTTTTTTGACAGGAGGAACTAAGGTAGAAAAAAGCCTACTGTTCATCGAAACAGTAGGCTCACTTTTATCTTAAAAAAGGAATGCGTCCAATTTAGAGTGGACTGGTTTGCGTGGAGTTTTAAAACTTGATCCGCCCAGCAATATAGTTTTTCAAATCAGCGATAGGCATGCGGATTTGTTCCATGGTGTCGCGATCGCGGACGGTGACTTGGCCGTCGGTTTCCGATTCGAAGTCGTAAGTGATACAGAATGGCGTGCCAATCTCGTCGTGGCGACGGTATCGTTTGCCAATGGAGCCGGCGTCATCGTAGTCCACCATGAAGTCTGAAGCGAGGTCCGCGAATACACGTTGTGCACCTTCAGCAAGCTTTTTTGACAATGGGAAGACGGCTGCTTTAATTGGAGCAAGTGCTGGATGGAAGCGTAGCACGGTACGGCTGTCGTCTCCTTCGAGCTGTTGCTCTTCGTAAGCGTCGATTAGGAATGCAAGTGTTACGCGATCGGCACCGAGTGAAGGCTCGATACAATAAGGAATATAGCGTTCATTCGCCTCTTGATCAATGTAATGGAAGTCTTCACCGGAGTGCTCCATGTGTTGTTTCAAATCGTAGTCGGTCCGATCCGCAATCCCCCAAAGCTCGCCCCAGCCGAACGGGAATCGATACTCGATGTCGGTCGTAGCATTACTATAATGAGACAACTCATCATCCGAATGATCACGAAGACGAATGTGATCTTCTTTCACGCCAAGCGACAGCAGCCAATCACGGCAAAACCCACGCCAAAATTCAAACCACTGCAAATCCTCACCAGGCTTACAGAAAAACTCCAATTCCATCTGCTCAAATTCACGAGTTCGGAACGTAAAGTTACCAGGTGTAATTTCATTGCGGAAACTCTTGCCAATTTGGCCGATCCCGAACGGCATTTTCTTGCGCATTGTCCGCTGCACATTTTTAAAGTTGACAAAAATACCTTGAGCGGTCTCCGGACGCAAGTAAATTTGATTTGCGCTGGACTCGGTCACACCTTGGAATGTCTTGAACATCAGGTTAAATTGACGAATATCGGTGAAATCGTGGCTTCCACAATCCGGGCAAGCAATCTGATGCTCATCCATTAACGCTTTCATCTGGGCGAACGAAAGGCCGTCCACGACCAATTCGATTCCCTTTGCTTCAAGCGCGTTCTCAATAATTTTGTCCGCGCGGTGGCGAGCTTTACATTTTTTACAGTCGATCATCGGATCATTGAAGTTGCCTACATGGCCGGATGCAACCCAAGCTTGCGGATTCATCAGAATGGCGGCGTCCAACCCGACGTTGTAAGGTGATTCCTGAATGAATTTTTTCCACCATGCGCGCTTAATGTTGTTCTTCAATTCAACCCCG
>JBILCE010000079.1:0-5067 GCA_044353305.1 Paenibacillus sp. | reverse complement strand
CGAATGCAGGCGTGCTGTGGAGTTAACGGAAGCGGATGGACTTGTGCTCCATTTAAATGGGATGCAGGAATTGTTTCAGCCCGGGGGGAACACAAACTTTTCTGGTATACTCCGTGCTATTGAGCAGGTTTGTCGCACACTATCCGTTCCTGTTGGTGTGAAGGAAGTTGGTTGGGGCATTGATGGTGAGACAGCGCGAAGGTTGTCTGACGCAGGGGCTGCTTTCATTGACGTGGCTGGGGCTGGTGGCACGTCTTGGAGCGAGGTTGAGCGGTTGCGGCTTAACGATCCGATGAGGCGTCGTGCAGCAGAAGCGTTCGCCGATTGGGGGGTGCCGACGGCCGAGTGTGTGCGCGAGGTACGCTCCGCGTTGCCGCAGGCGACCATCGTTGCGAGTGGCGGCATCGCGAGTGGTGTCGACGCTGCCAAAGCAATTGCCCTCGGTGCTGACGTGGTTGGCGTCGGTCGAGCACTACTAGCACCATCGGTCAGTGCCGACGAGCTGCAACTCGATGAGGCATTCGCGCGTATTGCATTCGAACTACGTGCGACGATGTTTGGCATTGGTGTCGATAAGCTGGAGCGTCTGAAAGGAACGACAGCGCTTCGACGGATTGAACGATAATTGTCAATTACAATCAAAGTGGCTAAACACATGTCTATTGTGTTTAGCCACTTGTTTTTTATCTCCGTATAACCAATCGCTTGTATTGATAGTAAATGGTGCACCCGATGCAATAGCCAAGCAGTGCAGCGCTGGCAGCTCCCAGTAGCATAATGGAAGCAATATAACCTAATGTGGACCAACCGATAGTGAATCCGATGTACGAAACGATTAAGAATAGCACAGCAAGCACATTATTAAATCGTTGAAGTTCGGCTGCTTGTGTCTCTCTAGACTTCACTCGGATGAACGGTTTGGCTATTCGCACGAAAACATTTGCTTTGCCTCTAGTTAATAAGCCAATTACTTGAATAAGCAAAAGAATTGCTAAGATAAAAGGCTCCTGAAATAGAAGGGCAGCGACCACGAACAGAACAATACCAACTTGATTCGCTTTTACAAAAGCGATTGGAATTTCACGCATAAATGTGCCTCCATCTTTAAAATGTGAAAGTATAAACATGAAACAGACAAAAAGAGATATACCTAGTATAATACTCGGAATTAGATGGAAAAACAATAGATTCTTTTTGAAAAAAGCGGAATTCGATTTTTGCTCAATCGATGATTTTGTACGCAAAGTTGGTAAAAAACGTTATACTATCCTTAACAAGGAGATGATACGTGATGACAAAAGCCATGAAGAAGTTCCTAATATATGCTTGCAGTACTCTGCTACTCTTCGCAACACTTCTGCACCCGATTCAACAAGCGAAGGCCCAAACGTTAAGTGGATTAATGGGATTGGATTTTGCTGAACGGGATGTTGTCTATGATAATTTGTCACTGAATATGACAGGTTGGAAGGTAGGGACCGTCCTTTCAAATGAACCTTATGCGGTTGTTACCCAATTATGTGCGAATTGTGCAGCCGTTCGGGTTTGGACCGGAATTGTCGTCAGAGAATCGAACGATTTGATTACATATTGGGATGAATTGCGATTGAACGGGCAGGGTAAAGTTGTCGTTCATATGACCGATCTTAAAGTCGCGATTCGCGGTTATTTTGCGGCCAAGACACAGCAGTCGTTCCGCACCAAAGCGTATTTAGGTAAAATGCCTTGGGCAGACATCCCGACTGATCCAGAGACAATCGCTGCTAAGATATTAAAAGTACCAAGTACGGGTATATTGAATCTTTATGGTATTTCGTTTCAAGATCCGGAGCTCGTCGTTTCCCCAACACTAGGACCCGTGAAGAAGAGTCAAGAGATTCCAAATCTTGTGCCTTCGATCAAACCGTGGGTAAAGATTGCCATTCCGACAACCCCAAGAGATATAAACGATCATTGGGCCAAAAATGATATTTTAGATTTAATGGAAAAGACAATTATTGATGGTTTCGAAGATCAAACGATTCGACCGGAGGATACGTTATCGAGAGCGCAATTTATTTCACTCGTGGTGAAGGCTCTTGGATTAGAGACACCGGCAGCAACCGTTGTTGGATACCAAGATGTGCAAGAACATTGGTCAGCATCATTGATCGCAGCTGCTCAGCAGGTAGGCGTGTTGGATCAACAACCGGCTTCGCTTCAATTTAATCCAGACTCACCGATGCCCCGGATGGAAATGGCCACCATTTTGGCGCGGATTTTAAATGTCTATGGACGGTATAGTTTAACGGGTAAACTGTCCTTTAAAGACGTGGGTAGCTTACCAGAAATGGATCGGAATGACTTGCTAGCTGTCGTGAATGCCGGCATAATTGGCGGTTATGACGATAATACGTTTAAGCCAACAGGGCTATTAAAACGAGCAGAAGGATTTAAAGTAATATCCAAACTGATTCCATTACTTTAATAGACTTGGGGGAGTAAGCGGATGACGATAAGATTTTTGTTAGGTCGGGCTGGGAGCGGCAAGAGTGAGCAAATCCTTCAGGAAATTCGCGCGGCCTTGCATGTTCAGCCTGATGGAACCCCGCTTATGCTCCTTGTCCCCGAACAGGCAACATTTCAGAAGGAGCATGCGCTTGTTTCTACTCCGGGACTCGGTGGATTGCTTCGTGCGCAGGTGTTAAGTTTTCGAAGATTAGCATGGCGCGTTATGCAAGAATCTGGAGGTACGGCGGGCATCCCGATCGATGAGACCGGCAAGGCGATGTTGCTCACGAAGTTGCTTCATAAACATCAGAGAGAGCTACGTTGGTTTAAGGGTGGTCCAGATAAAATGGGTGCAGTCAAGCAACTTGCTACCCTTCTTAGTGAGTTTAAACGATACCAAGTTACTCCTCATGTTCTTGGCGCTTATTTGCAACAAAAGTCACCACGCTCAGAATCTAGTTTCATAAATTCGGAGCTCCAAGATAAATTGCACGATTTGTTACAGATTAGCCAGTCGTTTGAGGAAGAACTTGCCCGTCAATATTTAGACGGCGAAGCTTATTTGACACGCCTCGCAAATCATCTAAGTGAGGTTGCATGGTTGCAGGAAGCCGATATTTGGATCGACGGTTTCTTTGGGTTTACGCCGCAGGAGATGGCAGCGGTGGTTGGCCTTTGTCAACATGCGCGAAGTGTAACAATTGCATTGACGTTGAATCGACCTTATGCACCCGGGGATCAACCGAATGAGCTCGACCTATTCCATCCGACGGCTAGGACGATGCTTGCATTGCGGAAGCAGCTTGAGGCTGTCGGCATTCATGAAGTGATTGTGGAATCTATACCCAATGAGCAACTTCCGCGATTCAGTAAAAGCCCTCAACTGTCACATTTAGAGCAGCAATATGAATTGCGATTATCCTCACGGAAGAAAGTGCAGCCCATTTCTGCTGACCGCTCGGTGACGGATATCCAATTGGTGTCGGCTGTAAATCGGATGGCGGAAGTAGAGGGTGTTGCACGAGAGATGATCAGACAAGCCCGAGAGCACGGACTGCGTTGGCGGGATATGGCGATTCGGGTGAGAAATTTGGATGCTTATGGTGATCTATTAGCTGCGGTGCTGACAGATAATGGCGTTCCTTTTTTCATGGATCAAAAACGTACGATTCTGCATCATCCACTGGCGGAACTTATTCGTTCAACGCTAGAAGCGCTCGATTATAATTGGCGATATGAACCGATTTTTAGAGCCGTCAAAACGGGTTTCTTCCAATCAATGTTGGAGCAAGCAGAGCAACCATCAACAATTGGCGCAAGGGCGTTCGATGAACTTGAAAATTACGTGCTGGCACACGGCATACATGGTTATCAGTGGAAGCAGGATCGCAGTTGGACACTGTGGCAAGCACCAAGCTTAGAAGACGATGGAAAAATCACTGCACAACCTAATGAAGACTATCGCCTTCGGTTGGAGCGAAGTCGCCAAGCGGTATTACAGCCCCTTCATCGTATGGAGGAAGCGGTTAATAATAGTAAGACGATGCATGACATGGTAATGGCTCTCTATAATTATTTAATGCAGTTACAAGTACCTCTTCAACTTACCCAGTGGAGTGACGAAGCGATCACAAACGGTCAACCCGAGCGAGCAAAAGAGCACGCCCAAGTGTGGGACCGTGTCATGGATTTGTTTGAGCAACTGGTGCAGTTAATGGGTGATGAGCCGGCCGATCGAACGTTATTTGCTAAATTAATTGAGGCTGGTTTAGAAAATGTGCAACTTGGTCTCGTTCCACCAGCGCTTGATCAAGTGTTAATCGGCAGCATCGATCGAACCCGTGCAACGCAGGTTAAGGTTTCATTCGTGCTCGGAGCGAATGATGGGGAACTTCCAGCGCGTCCGAAAGAAGAGGGAATTCTGACCGAGTCAGAACGGGAGTTTTTGGCTGGGAACGGGATTTCATTGGCAGAAGGAAGTCGTCGCAAAATGTTAGACGAGTCTTTCTTGATTTACACAGTGATTTGCGCCCCGTCTGAGCAACTTTGGATTAGTTATCCTATAGCGGATGCAGAGGGCAAAACGCTGTTGCCGTCTGAACTGATTCACCAAATACGTGGTCTATTTCCTGGTCTTCCGGTCCATTTTTTATTGAGCGAGCCGCCTATTCAGCAAGATTCAAATTTGGCTATGCCGTTTTTGACGAATGAGACTAAGGCCATGTCCTATTTGACTGTTCAATTGAGGCAATGGATGAGAGGAGATGACATTGATTCCGTATGGTGGAATGTGTACAACCGTTTCTTGCAAAATCAGCAAGGTCGTGATCGTCTCGAGCAGGTCATTCAATCGTTAACCTACCGAAACCAAGAATTGCCTCTTTCTTATGAGACGAGCTTATCGTTATACGGTAACCACTTTACCACCAGTGTGTCCCGAATGGAACGATTTGTTCGATGTCCTTTTTCGCAATTTGCCTCTCACGGACTTCGATTGAAAGAGCGAAAGCTTCACAGACTAGAATCGCCTGAAGTGGGTCAACTATACCACGCTGCGTTAAAAATAATCGTGCAGCA
>JBILCE010000078.1:0-5086 GCA_044353305.1 Paenibacillus sp. | reverse complement strand
TAGGTGAAACCGAATGGCAAACTCTCTTCGATGTAAGAAATGAGAGAACACAGCACACATGGATTCCTACTCAGGGCATCTACCAAGCAGGTATATTTAAAAACTATTTAGGTCCAGCTACTGTACATTACCTAAAAAATATTAAGGGTAAAAATGATATATCGCTTTATTTTGATAATTTTAAATTTGCAGTTGACACTAAGACGCCTCCACCGCCAGTGAGAAATATCAGTCCGAATGTTGGAATTATCACCTTGGATAATGCTGACGTTGGACCAAGCGTCACAAAGATTGGTAACTGGATAGTTCCAGGTGAGAAGATGTTGTCAAGGTTAAGAAATGGGGTCGACTACCTATCTGACTTTGGCGCAGCTGAAGACGACTATAGTGTCAAATTTCAGCCGAATTTGCCAAGTAATGGTCTTTACAATGTTACCTTGTATTCAGTTACTAATGAAACCTATAGTTCTGCCAGGGTGCCTGTTGAAATCGCACATGCAAATGGTTCGAACACAATTTATATCAATCAGAAATATGAACAACAGGCTAGTCTTGGCCAATATTACTTTAATAAAGGGACGGCTGGTAGTGTAACAATACGAAATTATGGGGTTGTTGACGGGTCTGTAACTGTCGATGCTATAAGGTTCGAATTAGTTAGTCCTATAATTTCATCTTCCGTCACAGTACCCGCAGCGGTAACCGTTACAGAGTCTGAAACAATTCCATTAACAGGAATAACCTTTGCAGATACTGGAACGTTAGCGAATAATGTAACTGCAACACTCAATGTTTCGAGTGGTAGTCTAAATGCGGTTTCTGGTGCTGGTGTTACTGTAAACGGCATAAGTGCAAAAACATTAACCTTAACTGGTTCAAAAGCAAATATCAATGCGTTTATTGCGGCAAATAATGTTTCGTATACTGCAGCTTCAAATACCGTCGTTGATGTGGGATTAAAGGTGTCAATTAACGATGGAGGAAACAATTCAAATACACCAGATACAGGTGCGGCTACAATATTGGTTGCTCCAACAGCACCTGAGGTGATTGGTGTTGCAAACATGAAGAAATACGATAGTGCTGTTGCTGCTCTCTGGAGTGAAAAAGTAGGTGGAATTTACTCAGCTACGATTTCGAAGGATGGTGCCTTACCTAAGCCTTACACGAAAGGTTTAGCGATTTCTCAAGGTGGTGCGTATGAATTAAAAGTAAGAAGTATTAGTTCTGGTGGATTAGAGGCTACAACTACGATTAATTTCAAAATTAACGATACTGTTGCAACACCGCCGACACCACCAACACCATCTAATAAAGTTGACTTAGATGCAGGTGCAGTAAAAGTGGAAATAGGCAAAGATGAAAAAGGCAACAACATGATGAAATTTAATGTGACTGATCAGAAGAAATTTGCAGATTCGATTTTTGCCCTTAAGGAAAAACAAGACAAAAATCCAACATCTCAGTCACCTTCGATTAGTGTTGATGTCAAAAAATCAGAACCAAATGTACCATTACTGTTAGATATTCCTGCAAATATCATTAAAGATGCGACGAATCAGTTACCAAATGTGATGTTAGATATTAAATTTGATAACATTACTTATCAACTTCCGTTGCAGATGCTTGATTCCAATGCCATAGCAAATTCGCTAGGTACTTCAGGTAAAAATTTAAAATTTGCTATAAAGATTGAACCTCTAACAGGTAAAGACAAAGAAGATATCACGAACAATGCTAAGAAATCGCAATATAACTTGTTGACGGATGCAATTGATTTCCAAATTGTTGCCGAAGAAGATGGCAAGAAGACAGAAGTCAAGGATTTTGGTACCACGTATGTCAATCGATCCGTCACCATTAACCAAATCATTAGTGGGAATAAAGCTTCAGGTGTAACATTCAACCCAGCCAATGGTGAATTCTCCTTCGTGCCATCGACTTTCACAACGGAGAATAATAATACGACTGTTACCTTTAAGCGAAATGGAAATAGTATTTACACCGTTATTGAAACGACTCCAAAGACGTTTGCTGATTTAGTGACAACTGATCAGAAACCACATTGGGCGAAAGCAGACATTGAGTTACTCGCATCAAAATTGATCGTAAACGGAGTAACGTCAACAACGTTTGCACCAAACGATAACATCACTCGTGCTCAGTTTGCGACCTTGCTTGTACGTGCTTTAGGCTTAACCGTGCAAACAGGCCAATCCATCTTTAAAGATATTGCAGCAAGTGATTGGTACGCAGCACATGTAAACACGGCAGTAAGTGCGAAGCTCGTAGAAGGTTTTGAGGACAAAACTTTCCGCCCTAACGATCTAATTACACGGGAACAAATGGCAGTTATGTTGACTCGTGCAATCGCAGCTACTGGACAATCGATTTCTGTCGGTAATAAAACAACAGAACAAATCTTGGCACCATTTAAAGACAATCAAAACGTAAGTTCTTGGTCTAAAGATGCAATGGCGAAACTTGTAGTGTCCGAATTGTTGCAGGGCACATCTGAAACAACTATATCGCCAAATGAAAAAGCAACTCGCGCCCAAGCAACTGTTGTTTTGAAACGATTCTTACAATATGTAAAATTTATTAACTAATTTAATCGCAGTAAGATTGTAAGTAACACAAATTGACTACCTGTTATCCAACATAACAGGTAGTATTTTTTTGCCAACAAACCAATCTACTACTGTCTTAGCCAGAATTACGCCTTTGTGTAACTGATGAAATTAGAGTCCGAATCTGTAAGCTGATCGATATTTTGTCCGTTCAAAACAAGCGACCGTTAGATCTACGTTCTCGTGTGTGTAAGACGCGGTCAAACAAAGACTCAAGCAACTTGAGTAAATTATCATTTTGTATGCTCCTCATTTCGAATGTTGTATAGCATTCAATTTTTCATGCGGAGGTCCTTGAAATCGAATCCCCTAAATGTTAGAAGTTTATATATTTACACAACGTAAATTGTTCGTTGACAAATCTACCATACGTGGTATTATAACTTTGACACTAGGGGAGCCGAAGAGGCTGAGAGAGGATCGTTCGATCCTTGACCCTCCGAACCTGATCTGGGTTATACCAGCGTAGGGAAGTGGAGCAGCTTTTTTCGCATAATGGCGAATTGCGACCACTCCTTGGCGGGGTGGTCTTTTTTGTTTCCCTATGTCTATCTCATACTAAAGGAGTGTTTTCATTATGCAAAAAGGTCAAGGGTTGAAGCTGGCGGACATTCTCGTCACGATTGTGATTGCGATTGTATTCGGTATTATTTACAAATTGTGGGGTCCGATGTACGACCTGTTGAAAATTTCAAATTTACAAGTGGAACAATTGTCTTACGGGATGTGGTTTATCGCAGGGCCTGTCGCATTCTTGATCGTACGTAAGCCAGGTGTTGCCCTACTTGCGGAGACAGCTGCAGCCTTATTCTCACTCGTACTTGGATCGGAATATAGCTTCCAGGCACTTACATACGGAATTGCACAGGGGATCGGGGCGGAGCTTGTGTTTCTCGCATTTGGCTACAAACGATTCACACTTTCGGTTACGCTACTTGCCGCACTAGGCACTACGTTCTTCTCCTTTGTTTTAGACACCTACTATAGCTATCTGACTGATTTGTCGACAGGTATTATCGTGTTGCAGATTATTATGAGGTCAATTGGCGCGATTTTGATCACTGGTTTTTTTGCCTTCTATCTCGTTCGTGCTTTAGAAAAAACAGGTGTTACTTCCCTCGTTCGTCCTGTTTCTGCTGAAGATTATAAGTCTTTGAAGTAACCATGAACCGAATAACAGGTGTCACACATTTGCGTTTGAAGTACCCGGGGGAACAGGGACTGCTGTTTAAGGAATTTTCACTGTCCGTGCGATTAGGGGAGAAGCTGTTGCTGTTAGGTCCAAGCGGCAGTGGGAAATCAACTTTGTTGCAAGTTCTGTCCGGACTCGTGCCGCAAGCTGTGGAGTTACCAATGAAAGCGGATGAAGTTACTATCCCTCATTCGTGGGGGTTCGTATTTCAGGATCCAGACACCCAGTTCTGCATGCCGTTCGTCGACGAGGAAATGGCGTTTGTACTGGAAAATATGGGAATCGCTCGCGAGCGGATGAGTCCGCTGATACAGCAGTATTTAAAGCGTGTAGGCCTAGAATTGGAAGATTTACACACCGATATTCAAACACTCTCACAAGGGATGAAGCAACGTTTGGCCATTGCCTCAGTGCTCGCGCTTGAACCAGATGTGCTATTCCTAGATGAGCCTACTGCTATGCTTGATCCGGAAGGATCAGAGCAGGTGTGGGATACGTTAAAAGCTTCCACATTAGATAAGACCGTAGTTATCGTTGAGCACAAAATTGAGCACGTATCAGGTTTCGTCGATCGCGTTGTCGTATTGAATGAGCGTGGCGAGATCGTAGCAGATGGGCAACCGGAATACGTATTTTCGGAGAAACGTGAGTTGCTACGCGAGTATGGGATTTGGTATCCCGGGGTGTGGGATGAGCATGTTGCGAGCGTTTCATTGCGCCAGCAAGCGGGTGATACTATATCAGTAGCTGCTAACCGGCAGGATGCCATGATAGCGGCTGATCCAATCGTAACGATCCGCGGGTTGCGCGGCTGGTACGGCAAAGCCGTGAAACTTGAGCTTGCGGTAGCCGATATTGCGCGGGGCGAGTGGATTTGCGTCATCGGTCGCAACGGAGCGGGCAAGAGCACGCTGTTGCTGTCGCTGATGAAGCTGATTCGCACGAGCGGGGATTACCGGGTTTACGGACGGGAAGCGACGTCCACCGCGCAATTAAGCGGGGATATCGCGTTCGTCTTCCAGAACCCGGAGTGGCAGTTTGTGACGGAGTCAGTGGAAGAGGAAGCCGCGTATTCATTGCGGCTTGACGGTTCGCTGGCGGAAGCGGACATCCGCGAGCGGACAGCAACGTTGTTGCGCGAGTTCGAGCTCGCCGACTTGGAGGCTCGTCACCCGTACCAGCTGTCCCTCGGACAGAAGCGGCGGCTTAGTGTCGCCGCCTCAATTGTTCGAGGGCAACGGCTGGTCCTGTTAGACGAGCCGAC
>JBILCE010000077.1:0-5162 GCA_044353305.1 Paenibacillus sp. | reverse complement strand
TGAATGAAAGTGGGATTACTTTCACCCCTGTTCATCTACAGACGGATGCACGATACGCCATTCGCTTCGGCTTGGCTGCGATAAAGAATGTAGGGACGAATGCAATCGAAGCCATCATGCATGAGCGACAAGATAAAAGGTATAGCGATCTACTTGATTTTTGTCGGCGTGTTGATCTGCGTGTCTGTAACAAACGTGTATTAGAGTCGCTAATTCTTGGCGGTGCTTTCGATTCTTTGCCGGGACATCGCGCACAGTTATTGGCGGTCCTGGAGGAGACGATTGAAGCTGCATTAAAGTGGAAAAAGCAACGTGACGATCTTCAACTGCATTTGTTCGGATTCACAGAGGAAACGAACTGGGGGATCGAGTACCCGAATGTGCGACCTTTCACGCAAGACGAGCAGTTAGAGTTTGAGCGGGAGTTATTAGGCCTGTATTTGTCAGGACATCCGCTTGATAGTCATGAACAGTTACTCCAAGAGCTTGAGGTGGATCCGTTACCTTATTTGGCTGAAGGTGTTGACGGTAGTGAAGTAATCGCGGCAGGAATGATCGTTGGAATAAAGACGATTGTCACAAAGAAAGGTCAACAAATGGCGTTCCTAGAACTGGAAGATAAGATCGACAAGATCGAGGTTGTGCTTTTTCCGGAAACGTGGAAACGACATGCGAGTTTGACGGAGAAGGGGAGGCTTGTACTTATCCGTGCAAAGTTGCAACTGCAGGATGAAGGTTTCAAGTTATTAGCCGACGAGCTAGCTCCACTTGACGCCTCTGAAGGGCGCCGACTGGCAGCAAGAGTACGCGCTGTTGCGAAGCGTGCGCCGACTGCTACCAGGGCTATTGGCACCGCAGGCTCGGCAGCCCTGACAGCTCCGGCAAACAGCATGGCTATGGACCCGGCTAACGAAAGCGGTAGCACCGGCACAGTTACGGATTCGGTGGTGTTGGCAGAGACAGTCAAAAACCAACAGCCCCAGCGCGTGTTCGTCAAGATAGCTACCTCACATGAGGAGCCAGCTATACTAGCCCGACTTAAGTCCATCCTGCAACAACATCCAGGCTCTCGGCAAGTCATACTCTATTATGAACGCGACCAACGGTCACTGGCTCTCGGCACTGCCTTTCATGTTGAACCATCCGCAGAGGTTATTGCTGCTGTTCAGGGGCTTCTAGGATCAGGTACCGTCAAAATAAAATAGTACGATCAAGATGAAATCCTTAGTTTTATCTCTTTAGTATTAGATGATCTTAGAATCGGGATTAAAGAAGTGTATCATGGATTGTTTCCGAGTTAACCATGATTTATGGGTATTAAGAATGAAATCGATGTTTGTCCATCTTTAGTGAATCCCAAAACCAGCATTACATGTTGTTGAAACATGTTAAATAAGATGCCCCTACCCCTTTTTTAAGATGTGCGAACACCTACACAACAGGTAGACGATGTCAAAATGAATCCATTCTCACAAGGGGAAGCCTTTAGTAACCTTAAAGTTGGTTGCCAATTAGCCAACCTTTTGATATCATGAGTCTATTGTACGAGCCTAGTTGTGCCTCAAATCGCTTATCCTTATTGGTTTAATCCTATGTGGTTAGCAGCGTTTTCAGCACAGATGAATCGGCCGTTAAGTAGCATATTCTGAGAGAGTATGCTTGCGGCAAATCCCAGTGACTTATTTATTTTCAGGGATATCGTCATTACACATCGTCTTGCCAGCACTTTAAGAGTTGCGTCAATTGTATTGACAGCAGCAGGTGCTAGAGGAGTTCCTTTCGATCCTGTTGACGCTATTCGGAACAGGTTTCGTTTAAGGATACTTGGGGAGGTATTGGGAATGTGGACGGTCATCTATATTGCTCCAACAGCGAGGATCGCAGAGCGGATCAAGTCTCGTCTGACGGAGGAAGGGTTTCTTGTGCAAGTGCGGTCGATCAATCTAACCAACAACCATTACGAAATTCTTGTCCCGGAAGGGGAAGTAGAAGACGTACAAGAGGTGCTCAGTTCGATTTTGCATCGGTAACGACTTGACCATAACGCCTGAGAGGTGTAACCGTGTTATTTCAGAGAAAACGTAAGTACGCAACTATTTCTTCCGTTGAAACGAAACGTGATATTCCGGAAGGCCTTGCTAGTAAATGTCCCAAATGTGCGACCATTCAATTTAGTAAAGAATTGGATAAGAACCTGAAGGTCTGCTCATCGTGCAATCATCATATGATGATCGGTCCGATTGATCGGGTTCAATATACGTTAGATGAAGGACGACTTTTCGAATACGACGAGAACATGATCTCGTCGAACCCACTTGCCTTTCCCGAATACGAATCTGTCATTGCCAAAATGATGGAGAAAACCGATCAGCGAGACGCTATCGTAACCGGAGAGGGGACGATTGGCGGCTTTCCTGTTGTCATCGGAGTGATGAACTTTGCATTCTATGGCGGTTCAATGGGCAGTGTGGTTGGGGAAAAAATAACGCGGGCTATAGAATCTGCCACCAAGAAGAAATATCCGTTCGTGCTGTTCTCAACATCTGGTGGTGCGCGGATGCAGGAAGGAATCCTTTCCCTGATGCAGATGGCCAAAACAAGCGCAGCATTGAATCGTTTTCATGAGCAAGGTGGCCTTTACATATCGGTATTGACGGACCCAACCTATGGAGGAGTTTCTGCTAGTTTTGCCATGCTCGGGGATTTCATCTTGTCTGAACCTGGTGCGCGAATTGGTTTTGCGGGTCAACGTGTCATTGAACAGACCATTCGTCAGAAGTTACCAGACAATTTTCAATCCGCGGAATTTAACTTGAAGCACGGACATCTTGACATGGTCGTACACCGTAAAGACATGCGAACAACACTTATTAAGCTAATTGACATGCATGCGTTTAAGGGGGTGCCTACTCATGGCGGGTGAATTGGCCTTTGAACAGCCACTTCTAGAATTACGATCCAAAATCGACGAATTACAACAATTTGGTGTTAATAAAAAAATCGATTTTGCAGAAGAGATCTCAAAACTAGAAGAGCGATATACCAGACTTGAGCAAGAGATTTATGGCAATCTCACTGTGCATCACAAATTGCAAATCATCAAAGCTCCACAACGGCCTACTACGATTGACTACATCAACAGTGTTTTCACTGATTTCATAGAACTCCATGGCGACCGATTATTTGGTGATGATCTGGCTGTTGTGGGGGGGCTTGCTAAACTTAATGGTATCCCTGTCACCGTAGTTGGCACCCAAAAAGGCAAAGATACGAAAGACAAGCTTGCACGCAATTTCGGAATGCCTCATCCAGAGGGCTATCGGAAGGCCCTTCGACTAATGCAACAGGCAAACAAGTTTCGTCGCCCGATCATTACACTGATTGACGTTGCGGGCGCTTATCCAGGAGCAACAGCCGAAGAGCGAGGACAATCTGAGGCAATCGCTCATAATTTACGTGAAATGTCATCGTTTCGGGTGCCAATCATTTGCGTTGTGATTGGTGAAGGAGGAAGTGGCGGTGCATTGGCGTTAGGTGTGGGCAATCGAGTGCTTATGTTTGAGCATGCCACTTATTCCGTTATATCTCCTGAAGGTGCAGCTGCTATTATTTATAAGGATGCTGCGCGTGCTCCAGAAACGGCCGAGCGAATGAAAATTACCGCGGATCACATTAAGGCGCTAGGCGTCGCTGATGATATTGTGCCAGAGCCACGTGGTGGTGCGCATAGAGATCCTGCAGGGCAGGCAGAAATGTTAAAGTCTAAGCTATGGCAACATCTTCAAGAGTTGCTACCACTTTCAGATGAAGAACTGATCGAACAGCGGTATAATCGTTTTCGTCAGTTGGGCAAGGTAGCTTTTTCGGAATATGAAAAATAATCAAATCATACTTGATGTGTCAATACAATGGGGTAGGAAAGATTTAGGAGGAGAAAAGAAATATGCGCAAAACTAAAATTGTTTGTACAATAGGACCATCCAGTGAATCATTAGAAAACCTGAAGTTGCTTATCGAAGCGGGTATGAACGTTGCTCGACTAAATTTCTCCCATGGAGATTTCGAAGAACACGGGAATCGCATTAAAAATATTCGTCAAGCTTGTCAAGAACTTGGCAAATCAGTAGCGATCCTGCTCGATACAAAGGGGCCTGAAATTCGAACAGGTAAACTCAAGGAAGAGCCGATCGAATTGGTGCAGGATGAGCAATTAATACTAACGACGGAAGAAATCCTTGGCGATGCAAAGCGGATTTCCATTACATATCAGGATCTTCCTCGTGATGTGAAAGTCGGTTCAACGATATTGATTGATGATGGTCTAATTGGATTGACCGTATTAGATGTGCGCGGCCAGGACATTGTGACACGCATTGTTAATGGGGGAACCATTAAGAGTAAAAAAGGTGTCAATGTTCCAGGAGTAAAAATTTCTCTCCCAGGAATTACGGAAAAAGATGCAGCCGACATCGTGTTTGGTATCGGACAAGGAGTCGATTTTATCGCCGCTTCTTTCGTACGTAAAGCGAGCGATGTACTTGAGATTCGAAAGTTACTTGAAAAGCATAATGCGGCTCATATCCAAATTATCTCTAAGATTGAAAATCAAGAGGGCGTTGACAACCTCGATGAAATTCTGATGGTATCGGACGGCCTTATGGTAGCTCGTGGTGATCTTGGTGTTGAAATTCCAGCCGAAGAAGTGCCGCTCGTCCAGAAGAGCATGATTAAAAAATGTAACTTTGCAAGTAAGCCTGTTATTACTGCAACGCAGATGTTGGATTCGATGCAACGTAATCCGCGACCAACTCGCGCAGAAGCGAGTGACGTTGCAAATGCGATTTTTGATGGCACGGATGCGATTATGCTTTCAGGTGAAACCGCTGCTGGTAAGTATCCAATTGAGTCAGTGAAGACGATGTCCCGCATTGCAGAGCGGGCTGAAGCAGGGCTTGATCATCGTGAAATACTCGCGAAGCAAATGCACGCTCAGCAAGTATCGATCACAGAGGCAATCAGCCAATCTGTAGTGAAAACAGCTCTTGACCTGGATGTAAAAGCTATTTTTACAGCTACTGAGAGTGGTTATACGGCTCGTATGGTTTCTAAATATCGACCGAAGTCACCGATCGTTGCTGTTACTCCGAATGAACAAGTCGTAC
>JBILCE010000076.1:0-5298 GCA_044353305.1 Paenibacillus sp. | reverse complement strand
CAGTCTTTGGTCCTTGCGGAGTAAGCATCAATCCCGCAAATAACACCCCTCGGAATGGACGACCTTCTTTGACCATTGCCTCTGCTGTTGGCTTTACTATTTTCTCAATCGCTTCATTGACGATCGACTGAGGAATATGGGGAAGAGGTGAATAGGTTCCCATCCCACCCGTATTGGGTCCTTGGTCATTGTCGAACACAGGTTTATGGTCTTGCGCTGGCACCATTGGACGAACAACTTCACCATCGACGAAAGCAAGCAGCGACATCTCTTGTCCGCTCATAAATTCCTCAACGACGACACGGCTGCCAGAAGCACCGAACACTCTGTCCAACATAATGTCCGCGAGTGCCTTCTCCGCTTCTTCCAATGTCTGAGCCACTACAACCCCTTTACCTGCAGCAAGTCCATCCGCTTTGATGACAATCGGCGCACCTTGTTGACGCACATAAGCAAGCGCATCTGCATGATTATCGAATGACTCATAAGAGGCAGTCGGAATCGCATATTTTTTCAGCAAATGCTTCATAAACACTTTACTGCCCTCGATCTCAGCTGCATTCTTGCGCGGACCGAACACGTTCAGTCCTTTGGACTCCAAATGGTCGACAATACCTGCCGCCAATGGATCGTCCGGACCTACAACAACAAGGTCAATCTCCTGCTTCAGCGCAAATTGCGCAAGCTCTTCGAATTGACTCTCCGCAATTTCAACGCATTCCGCAACCGCAGCAATGCCACCGTTACCTGGCGCGCAATAAAGCTTGCTCAGCTTCGGGCTTTTCTGAAGCGCCCAACAGATCGCATGCTCCCGACCGCCCCGTCCAATCACTAATACTCGCAAGATGAAATCCCCTTTCGACTTACTTATTAATAACCGTCAGCGTTGTTTCCCCGTTGTCGCGACGAATCGTTTTGACGAGTAGAGATATCTTATTATCATCATTTAGCAGGTTGTAGTAAAAATGAGCCGTTTCCTTCTCATCATCAAACAATGGCGCTAGCTTCGGCTCCCCTGCAAACGAAGGAAGTGGTTGTCCGTCGCCAACATACGTAGAGATAAAGTGGCCAAAACCTGCTAGTGCATGCTCATAATGGAAATAATGACGCTTTGTCTGCGATTCATCGTTGTCTGTCGATTTCAGAATCGACAACTTATAGGCGTTCTGCTTATCATTGAGGTCAACGATAGCCGAGATCCGCGGCGTAAAATTGGGACCATCTGGTTCGTAAGTGCGAGTCGCCAATGCTTGTTCGAATGTGCCGCCCGCTTGAAGGGTCTCGTAGATCGTATCGGTCTGGTCACCGTTCGTCACAATATGAGACCCATCCGTGTGGCGAACCGGATAATAGATGATAAGGGACGGATCAGATAGCTTCGCAGGGTCACGTGCTTCCGTCCGGACAAAACCATTGTCTTCTGCAATAAATATACGGTTGCGGCTATTTTCACTGCGACCCATGATCCAGTAAACTTGCATGAACCGCGTCGCATCTGGCGTTAATCCGACAATGATGCCGCGACCCGGATATGTATTTTGCTTCAGTTCCTCGATGGTGCGCTCTGCTTGGGCGATTCGAAGTGACTGAACTTGCGATGATCCTTGCTTTTGATTGGAGTCTGCCATAATAAAATTTGCTTCCTTTCGAATCCGGTCGGATTAATGGTGGAACAAACGTACGCCTGAGTACACCATGACCATGTTGTAATCGTTAGCGGCTTGGACGACTTCCTCATCACGAAGCGAACTGCCTGCTTGAATGACATACGTAACACCACTGCGGCTTGCTCGATCAAGGTTGTCACGGAACGGCAAGAATGCATCCGAACCATACGATACGCCCGTTAGACCATTCAGCCATTCACGCTTCTGCTCACGGGAAAGTCGTTGTGGCACCTCAGCGAAGCATTGCTCCCAGCTCGCTTGCTCAATTGGAGTAAGCTCGTCCTCGAGCCACAGGTCGATGGCATTATTTTGCTCTGCACGCGGGAGGCCTGCACGGAATTTCATATTAAGCGCAATCGGATGTTGGCGAAGATACCAACGATCCGCCTTATCACCGGCAAGTCTTGTACAATGAATGCGTGACTGCTGTCCGGCACCGATACCAATTGTTTGACCATCTAGCGCGTAGCAAATCGAGTTGGATTGCGTGTACTTTAATGTAATCAGGGCTACCAGCAAATCGCGCTTTGCGTTGTCCGGCAACTCTTTATTCGTAGTCACGATGCGTTCGAAAGAAGAAGCGTCTAACACACCATTGTTGCGTTGTTGCTGAAGGGTTAAACCGAACAGGGTACGTATTTCAAGCGGATCTGGGACATAGTCCGGATCAATTTGCAAAATCAAATAGCCACCATTCTTCTTCTGCTTCAAAATCTCAAGCGCTTCTGGGGTGTATCCTGGTGCAACGACAAGGTCCGACACTTCCCGCTTCAAAAGCTGTGCTGTCGAGGCGTCGACAATGTCACTAAGCGCAGCAGCATCGCCAAATGATGACATTCGGTCGGCACCACGCGCCCTAGCATAAGCAGTCGCGAGCGGCGACAAGTCCGCCCCCTCGACGAAGTAAGCTTTCGCTAACTCTGGCGTTAGCGGGGAATACACTGCAGCGCCTGCAGGGCTGACGTGTTTAAATGAAGCCGCAGCTGGCAATCCCGTCGCTTGACGCAATTCACGCACTAGCTGGAATGCATTCAACGCATCCAATAAATTGATAAAGCCCGGATCACCGTTGACCACTTGAATTGGCAACGGCTTTCCATTTGCTGTTAGCTTCGCTTCCTTCTGGTGCGGGTTCATCCCATACCGAAGAGACAGTTCATAGTTTTGAGTCATGAGTGTACCGTCCTTATTTATAAAATCGTTCTAGGCTCACGTTCGTAACCTGTAACTTGTGCCTCGTACCTACCAACGTTTAGCTTGTCGCCTGCAACTAGCTTACAATGACTCGCTTGCCACCCGGATCCAACTCGACCCTACCTTCACTAATCCAACTAATTACTTGTGGATAAAGCACATGCTCCACAACGTGGATCCGCTCACTAAGTGACTGTTCGGTATCGTCCGACAACACCTCGACTGCTTGCTGAGCGATAATCGGCCCGGTATCGAGACCGCCATCGACATAGTGAACGGTCACACCCGCGACCTTTACACCATGGTCAAGCGCTTGCTTAACCGCATGAATGCCTGCGAATGCCGGAAGCAATGACGGATGAATATTAATCATCCGCCCCTTAAATGCCGCCACCATCACATCGGTCAAAATCCGCATATACCCGGCCAACACGACGAGCTCGACACCCCGCAACTCCAATTCTCGCAAAATATCCCGTTCATACTCCTCGCGCGAAGCATACTCCTTCGCACGAAACGTATACACGGGAATGCCCGCTACTACTGCCCGTTCCACAACAGGAGCGGACGGTCGATCACTCACTAGGAGTGCCACCTCAACCTTTAACCGCCCTGCTTTCACTTCGTCCACAATAGCCTGGAAGTTGGACCCGCTACCGGATGCGAACACCGCGATCTTTAGCGGCGTACGAACCGCAACAGAACCATTTGCCTGCTGCATTACACGTCCGCTCCTTGGAAAGTAACGACACGATCTCCCTCAGTCACGATACCTAGACAATACGCCTTCTCGCCACATTCATTAGCAATTCGCAACGCCTCATCGGCATGCTCAGCTGGCACAATAATAACCATCCCAATGCCCATGTTGAACGTGCGGAACATGTCATTGTTTGAGATGCCTCCATCCCGCTGCATCAATTCAAAAATCGGCAGAATCGGCCAAGAACCATATTCGATTTCCACGTTTACGCCAGCCGGGAGCACACGTGGAATATTTTCCAGAAAACCGCCGCCTGTGATGTGGGCCATTCCTTTTACACCAATAGTCTCGATCAATTTAAGAATGGTCTTGACGTAAATTTTAGTTGGTTCAAGTAATACATGGCCAAGTGTGCCACCTAATTCCTCAATGTGCTGATCGAGCTTGTACCCTTTCTGTTCAAGCAACAAGCGACGAACGAGCGAGAACCCGTTACTGTGCACTCCACTCGATCCGAGGCCAAGCACCACATCGCCTGGTTGAATAGTGGAACCATCAATGATCTTCTTCTTGTCAACGACACCTACGACGAAACCTGCAATATCGTACTCGCCGTCGCTGTACATCCCAGGCATTTCCGCTGTTTCGCCGCCGATCAATGCACAAGCGGACTGCACACAACCGTCCGAGATCCCCTTGACGATCGCCTCCACTTTCTCCGGCACCAACTTACCTACTGCCAAATAATCGAGGAAAAACAGCGGCTCCGCTCCCTGCACAATGATATCGTTGACACACATTGCCACCGCGTCAATCCCAATCGTGTCGTGCTTGTCCATCGCGAAAGCCAACTTCAGTTTCGTGCCGACTCCATCCGTTCCGGATACGAGCACCGGCTCCTCATATTTGGACTTGTCCAAGCCGAATAAACCGCCGAAGCCGCCTAATTCCGTTAGCACTTCAGGTCGGAACGTTTTCTTAACGTGCTTCTTCATCCGCTCAACTGCTTCATTCCCCGCCGCAATGTCGACGCCCGCTTGTTTGTATGCTTCTGACAACCCGTCCCACTCCTTTAATCGATATAATTAGCAACCGCAACCGGCTTGTTCATCGTCTACAACTACCGTTGGGTAATCATTATCGAAACAGCCCATGCACATCCCACGATTGTACTCGCTTTCCGAACGACCAATAGCCGCTAACAATCCTTCTTTACTTAGAAAATGTAACGAGTCCGCATTAATTGCCACTCGAATTTCTTCGACGGATTTCGTCGATGCGATCAATTCAGCTCGACTTGGTGTGTTTATGCCATAGAAGCAAGGGTTCATGTACGGCGGCGACGTGATAAACACGTGCACTTCTTTGGCTCCAGCTTCTCTCAACATATTGACAAGCCGTAGGCTCGTTGTGCCACGCACGATCGAGTCGTCGATCATAACGACGCGCATGCCTTCCACTACCCGGCGAACCGCACTATGCTTCATTTTAACTCCACGCTCGCGCAATTCTTGGCTAGGCTGGATAAACGTGCGGCCGGTGTATTTGTTTTTGACAAATCCCATTTCATAGGGGATACCCGTCTGTTCCGCATACCCGATCGCAGCCGAAATACTTGAGTCAGGAACGCCTGTCACGACGTCCGCATAGACAAACGACTCAAGCGCCAATTGTCGACCCATCCGTTTACGGGCAGCATGCACATTAATTTGATCAAGGTCACTATCCGGCCGC
>JBILCE010000074.1:0-5338 GCA_044353305.1 Paenibacillus sp. | reverse complement strand
ATGACGAACTGCAAGCACTTTGTCAAAGAGCCTTAAATGAAAACTTGTTACCTAACGATATTAAGAAAGCGATTAAAAATTGGCGTGCGGATTACGATCGCGTCTAACATGCAATACTCGAATCAAATATACCTATTAACCCGTGGCGCTAGATGGTCTGCGGGTTTCTTTAGGTTTGCTTCTGTGGTATTATTTTTGAATAAATACGATACGTTTTTGACATCATCACGATTTTGCGAATTGGGGGCTTGTGTGTGCGTTGGCATGAATTGACCGTCCATACGACGGAAGAAGCGATTGAGATGATTACGAATTTTATCCATGAATTGGGTGCAGGTGGCGTGTCGATTGAAGAGTCGGGCACGTTAAATAAGAAGCGGGATACGTCGTTAGGCCAGTGGTATGAAACGCCGCTGAATGACATTCCAGAGGGAAGAGCCGTTATTAAGGGATATTTCTCGGAATGTGTTGATATAGCAGAAATTCTTGATAGTTTAAAAGTATCTGTAGCCGGTCTTGATGAATTCGATATCGACACAGGACATCCGACCTATGAGACGAAAGAGGTAGACGACGAGGACTGGGCGAATGCTTGGAAGCAATATTTTAAGCCGCTGCGTATCTCTGATCGGTTAACGATCAAGCCGACTTGGGAGGATTACACGGCTGGCGAAGACGAGTTGATCATAGAATTGGATCCGGGAATGGCATTCGGAACCGGTACCCATGCGACGACGGCGTTGTGCCTTCAGACACTGGAGAAAGTTGTGAAGCCAGGCGACGAGGTGATTGATGTCGGCACAGGATCGGGTGTATTGTCGATCGCCGCTGCGAAGCTTGGCGCGAAGCACGTGCTGGCAATTGATCTTGATCCGGTAGCGGTATCTGCCTCACAAGAGAACGTTCGCGTGAATGCACTTGAATCACACATCTCAGTTCGTCAAGGTGACTTGCTTCAGGCGTTAAGAACGAACGAACCTGTCGGTGTTCAACCGCCGGTGGACGTTGTAGTGGCGAATATTTTGGCGGAGATTTTGTTATTGTTCATGGACGATGTGTACCTAGCGTTAAAGCCTGGTGGAACCTACATCGCTTCAGGCATTATTAAGAGCAAGCAAGCAGATGTAGAACAAGGGTTGGAACAGGCAGGCTTCACAGTAACCGCACGCTACCATGATCAAGATTGGGTGGCGCTAGTCGCTAAGAGAGGATGAAGACATGGAAAACCTAGGCGGGCTACTTCGTTATCCATTGGATCAAATTCCGTTCGTTATTATAGCGCTTATATTAGCCTTTACGATACACGAATTTGCTCATGCTTACTTGGCTGATCGATTCGGGGATCCCACTCCTCGCTCGATGGGGCGAGTATCGCTTAATCCACGGGTTCACATCGATTGGCTGGGGACCTTACTTATCTTCCTTATTGGATTCGGTTGGGCGAAACCTGTACTCATCAATCCTTCGCGTTTTAAGCATAGACGGTTAATGACGATCGCCGTTTCGGTTGCAGGTCCGCTCTCCAACTTGGTGTTAGCATTTCTAGGAATGTTATTCTTATATATGGCGGATGTGTTCCAGTGGTTTCCCGATATGTCGATCGGATCGGCAAGGGCACTTGCCTTATTTCTCTATTTGTTAATCAGCTTAAATATGATGCTGTTTATCTTCAATCTGTTACCGTTGCCGCCGCTTGATGGTTATCGGATTCTATTTGAAATGCTCCCTGTTCGTAGTCGAATCAAGATACAGCAATACGAGCAATGGGCGATTTATTTGTTTCTTTTATTCGTCTTTATTCCGCCTTTGTATCGGGCGACGCTAGGGCCGGTTTTTGGATTAATAGATCCTATTTTAAGAGGGATGGCTCGCCTTCTGGATTCGATTTTCGGGCACAGTGAACTGGTGTGGCGTCTACTTGGGTTAGGGTAATGCAATAATTAAGTTTATCTCAAAGATGTAAAATGAAGGTTGGGTTTCGCACATGCAACGATATTTCATTCCAGCTTCGCAGTTTACGGAACGTACGGTTTCGGTTACCGGTGATGATGCTCATCATCTAAGCCGCGTTATGCGGGCTGAGACAGGTGATCGGATTATATGCAGTAATGGCCAAGACCGCGAGGTGCTGGCGGAAATTACCCATGTCGGTAAGGACGTGGTCGAAGCAACGATAGTGGAGACGCTTCCGATGGATCGGGAGGCGAAGCTTGAGGTATGGGTGGCGCAAAGCTTGCCAAAGGGGGATAAACTGGAAACGGTTATTCAACGTGGGACTGAGGTCGGTGCGGCAAAGTTTGTCCCGTTCGTGTCCGAGCGGACCATTGTTGAGTTCGATTCGAAGAAGGAAGCGAAGAAGTTGGAGCGCTGGCGCCGAATCGCCAAGGAAGCGGCAGAGCAGGCGCATCGCAATCGGATCCCTGATGTGCAACCCCCTCGTAGCTGGAAAGAATTGTTGAAACTTATTCCGAGCGTTGATTTGGCATTGATCGCTTATGAGAAAGAACAGGGTGGGCAGTTGCGCACCGTACTTAAAGAGGCCGCATTGGCCACAACTCCGCCACAGAGCGTCATCGTACTCATCGGACCGGAAGGTGGGTTTACCGAGAAGGAAGTCTTGGATGCAGAAGCGGCTGGGGCCAAATCGGTGAGCTTAGGCAAACGCATTCTACGCACGGAGACAGCTGGCTTAGTTGCGCTGACGTGCCTGTTATATGAATTTGAAGAGATGGGAGGTCGTTGAACGTGTCAACCGTAGCATTCCACACATTAGGATGTAAAGTGAACTTTTATGAGACAGAAGGTATTTGGCAGCTGTTCAAACAAGAAGGGTACGAGCAGGTCGATTTCGAATCGACGGCCGATGTTTATTTAATCAACACCTGTACGGTAACGAACACGGGGGACAAGAAGAGCCGGCAAGTAATTCGCCGGGCGATTCGCCGCAACCCTGATGCGATTATCGCAGTCACAGGCTGTTATGCGCAGACATCACCAGCGGAAGTAGCCGCCATTCAGGGCGTAGACATCGTCATTGGGACCCAGGATCGGGAGAAGATTATTCCACTTATTCAACGATTTCAAGCTGAACGGCAGCCGATTAACGCCGTTCGCAATATTATGAAAACGCGTGAATTCGAGGAACTCGATGTGCCCGAATTTACCGATCGGACGCGCGCCTTCTTGAAGATTCAAGAAGGGTGCAACAACTTCTGTACATTCTGCATTATTCCGTGGTCACGCGGTCTGTTGCGTTCGCGTAAGCCTGAGAGCGTTATTCGCCAAGCGAACCAGCTCGTGCAAGCGGGATATCGAGAAATTGTCCTAACGGGTATTCACACGGGTGGCTACGGAGAGGATATCGAGGACTACAACTTGGCTAAGCTGCTGTGGGACCTAGACAAGGTAGATGGTCTACAACGGATTCGAATTAGCTCGATTGAAGCAAGCCAAATTACGGATGAAGTGATCGAAGTGCTTCAAGGCTCGAACAAAATGTGCCGCCACTTCCACGTCCCACTGCAAGCTGGTGATGACGAGGTGTTAAAGCGGATGCGGCGTAAATATACGATAGCCGAGTTCGGCGAGAAGATTGAGAAAATCCATCGGATCATGCCGGATGCCGCAATTACGACCGACGTCATCGTCGGTTTCCCTGGGGAGACCGAGGAGATGTTCCGCAATGGGTATCGTTTTATGGAGCAAATGCAATTCGCCGAGATGCACGTCTTTCCTTATTCCAAACGGACAGGTACACCTGCTGCACGGATGGAGGACCAAATCGACGAAGAAATCAAGAACGCCCGCGTCCATGAGTTGATTGATTTGTCTGAGCGGATGCAACTGGATTATGCGAATCGTTTTGTCGGACAAGTGCTTGAGGTTATACCGGAGCGTGTGACCAAGGGTGCGCCGGATAGTGGCTTGATTGTAGGGTATACGGACAATTATTTGCAGGTCGTATTTCCTGGCGACGCTTCAATGTTCGGTGAAATGGTAAAAGTGAAGGTTACCGAGGCAGGCGTCAATGAGTGTAAAGGTGAGCTGGTTCGGATCATGGAGCCAACGTGTGCGATCGTTTGACAGTTCGAAAAGCCGAGCGGGAAGCTCTATCGAGGATAGGGAAACCGAGCGGCTTTTCCCGCATCCGTAGGCTGATCGATGGTTTGCGAGTTTGCGAGAGAATATATGGCAGAGGGGGATTGACTAGATATGAAGGAAATTTCGGCAGGTGGTGTTGTTTATCGACCTACAAGTCACGGTTTGGAAGTGCAACTCATTCAAGACCGATATGGCAAAATGACGCTAGCCAAAGGGAAAATGGAGCCCGGTGAGACGATTGAACAGACGGCACTGCGTGAAATTTTGGAGGAAACCGGCATTAAAGGGGAAATTGTAGCGCCATTGGAGATAATCACCTATCAGTATATGGTGCCTTCGGTTGGTTTGATCGACAAAGAGGTTCATTATTATTTGATTGAAGCTGTGGGAGGTTCGTTACATGCCCAGATCGAAGAAATTCGAGAGGTGGAATGGTTTTCTCCGGATGATGCTTGGCGCAAGCAGAGGAAGAAAGGCTACGACAACAATGACAACGTGCTGAGGAAAGCACTTTTTCTCTTAGGCTACAAGGTGCAGGAGGTAGAATAAAAGATGGACAGTCAACAATTAGGTTCTTATATCGATCATACTTTGTTGAAAGCAGACACGAATGAGACGGCTGTGCGGAAACTTTGTGCGGAAGCGATCGAGTTTGGTTTTTATAGTGTGTGTGTGAACAGTCGTTGGGTGCCTGTGTGTAGGGATGCGTTAGTCGGAACCAACGTCGGAATTAGTGTCGTCTGTGGATTCCCGCTTGGTGCGATGTCTTCAAGTGCAAAAGCGTTCGAGGCAGCCGATGCTGCGGAGCAGGGGGCAACGGAAATTGACATGGTGCTGCAAATTGGCGAATTGCTGGCGGGTCAATATGCATTCGTGGAATCGGATATACGCCGTGTCGTCGATGCAGTTGCCGGCCAAGCTATCGTGAAGGTGATCATGGAGACGGGTTACTTGAACGACGAACAGAAGCGGATCGCATGTCAGGTATCAGAGCAAGCAGGGGCACAGTATGTAAAGACGTCCACAGGATTCGGTCCAGGTGGGGCAACGGAAGCTGACATTCGATTAATGCGTCACTCGGTGTCATCATCGATTGGTGTTAAAGCATCAGGAGGTGTCCGTGACCGGGTTGCGGCGCTTGCGATGATTGAAGCAGGGGCAACGCGAATCGGGACGAGCTCTGGCATCACGATCGTAAGTGGCAATAGCGGTATCGGTTCAAGCGGATATTAAAAGC
>JBILCE010000072.1:0-5407 GCA_044353305.1 Paenibacillus sp. | reverse complement strand
CTGTGCCATATAACATCTGTGTGGCGAGCAAAGATGCATGTTCCGGTTCGATGCCCGTTTCAGCGACGGCAGCTTCAATGAATCGCTCTAATAGCAAAGCGAAGAAGGCCGGGCCACAACTCGAGATATCTGAGCTGACTCGGGTATGCTTCTCGGAAATGCGAACGGGATGACTGATTTGGGAAAGTAGCTGCTCAAGTGATTCGATATCGTCTTCTTTCATCCGATTGCCGTACATACAAAGCATGGGCCCGCTAAGCAAAAAATTGGTGATACTCGGGATCACTTTGGCGATTTTGGCAGGCAGTCGTTGTTCCAATGTATCAATCATCACCGGACTTGTGATCGAGATGATCTGTTGATTGGGCCGCACTATGCTGCTAATTTCATCAATGACTTGCTGAAATTCAGTTGGCTTAATGCATAAAAATAGGAGATCACATGAAGCTGCTACCTCCTGATTCGAATCAGCCACCTGTAAGCCAGGAAACTGGTTGGCAAGCTGATTCGCTTTGTTGCGGGTTCGATTGGTTACAATAATCTCATTGGGACGCATCGCACTGGACTTTATAAACGATTTGATTAGAATCGTGCCCATACTGCCGGTCCCGATAAACCCTGTGTTCATTTTGCAAAAACCTCCCCGGCGCGGGTCTTGTAGCAGTTCAGACCTATGTCTTTCTTCAATTGGCGAATAAGTTCATTAAAGGATATGCTGTGATAGGGAATCCCATGACGGATTTTCCTGTGTAAGAAATGGACTTCCACTTGAATTTTGGATGAGGTTACGGTATAGTGAGGTCACAATCATATTAGGAAACGGAAGCACCGTCTCTTCGCGCAAATGCGTGTGGGGGCGGTTTTTTTGTTTGTCTGGAGGCAAGAAATTATGGGGTTACTTATCAAGAAAATGTTGGCTTATCTTCTGCTACTTGTAACGGCCTCTTATTTTGGTTACGAGTTGTTTCCGGGGGAACATAATCGCAATGCACCAGAACTTACTGATGTAAATGAGCAAGTGATTGAGCTTCTCACGATGGCATCGCCAACTATGTCGAAATCAACGGTTGCATCATTGGAGGCTACCTACTCTTCTCAACCAATGGTTTCACCTGTTGGGTCAACGCTTATAGGAACAAGTAGTGGTAATGTTCCGACGACACCCGTTCCGACACCTTCCGCAACCTCGCGGAGCGGACTAAAGATCAACTTAAACAATGCCACAATTCAGGAGTTAACTGCCTTGCCAGGAATCGGACCTAGTAAGGCGAAGGCAATTTTTGACTATAGAAGTAGTCATGGTCGTTTCCGTTCCATCGAGGAATTGGAGCAAGTGAAAGGGATTGGAGCCAAGACAGTTGAGGTACTTAGACCTTTTTTAACGTTGTGAATAGTTTTATTTTATATCCAACTAAAAAAGTCGGATTTTCCGCTTTTCTTTTTTTAATTTATGTGCGAAAATAAGGTGGAATTTATTCATAGAGGAGGTCTTTTTTGTATGTCTAACGAACGCAAATTATCTTTGGAAACATTGGCCGTACATGCCGGTCAAGAGCTTGATCCAACTACGTTGTCTCGAGCTGTACCGATTTATCAGACGACTTCGTATGGTTTCCGCGACTCCGAGCATGCTGCTAATTTATTTGCATTGAAAGAGTTTGGTAACATTTACACTAGAATTATGAATCCTACACAAGATGTGTTCGAGAAGAGAATTGCGGCGCTTGAAGGTGGCGTGGCCGCTTTGGCGACCTCCTCAGGACAGTCAGCAATTACATTTTCTATTTTAAATATTGCAGGAAGCGGGGATGAAATTGTATCCGCCTCTAGCTTATATGGTGGTACCTATAACTTATTTGCTCATACGTTGCCGAAGCTTGGCGTTAAAGTTGCCTTTGTTGATCCGGCAAATCCAGAAAACTTCCGTAATGCGATTACATCGAAGACGAAAGCTCTTTATGTGGAGAGTATCGGTAACCCTAGAGGTGATGTGATTGATATCGCCGCGGTAGCAGCGATTGCCCACGAGAATGGTATTCCGTTGATTGTCGACAATACGTTACCGAGCCCATATTTGCTCCGCCCGATTGAGCATGGTGCAGACATTGTTGTTCATTCCGCCACGAAGTTTATCGGTGGTCATGGTACGTCTATCGGCGGGATTATCGTTGACAGTGGCAAATTTGACTGGACAGCTAGTGGCAAATTCCCAGGCTTGAATGAGCCAGACCCAAGCTATCATGGAGTTGTTTATACAGCAGCTGTTGGTCCACTTGCTTACATTATTAAAGCTCGCGTTCAGTTGCTTCGTGATATCGGTGCGGCCATTTCACCATTTAACTCGTTCCTCTTGTTGCAAGGGTTGGAGACGTTGCACTTGCGTGTTGAGAGACATAGCTCGAATGCACTGAAGGTAGCTAAATTCCTCGAAAGCCATCCAGATGTGTTGAGCGTTAATTACCCAGGACTAGAGAGTCATCCATCTTATAAGCTCGCCCAGAAGTATTTACCTAAAGGTCAAGGGGCAATTCTCACATTTGAGATTAAAGGCGGTATCGAAGCAGGACGCAAGGTGATTGACAATGTGAAGTTGTTCTCTCATTTAGCGAATGTTGGTGATTCGAAGTCGCTTATCATTCATCCGGCAAGCACAACACATTCTCAGCTTGAAGGAGCCGAGTTGGCATCAACTGGGGTAACACCTGGGATGATTCGTTTGTCTGTTGGAACTGAGGGTATTGAAGACATCCTATTTGATATTGAGCAGGCCATCGCAGCTAGCCAGAAGTAAAGGGGACTCTAGCATGAACGTACGGAAGGATTGGGATACGTATTTCTTGGACATTGCCTATATGGCATCTACTCGGTCTCAATGCCCGCGTCGACATGTAGGTGCCGTGCTCGTCCAGGGCAAGAAGTTGCTGGGAACGGCATACAATGGCGCGCCAATGGGTGTAGCGGATTGCTCGGAAGCCGGCTGTATGGTGGTTGAGGAGTTTGAGTTAAATGTCACCGATGGCCACAGTGAAATGGTCAAGAAACAACGTTGTATCCGCACGATACATGCAGAGCAAAACCTTTTGATGTTTACTGATCGCAGAGATCGTGAAGGTGCAACCGTATATGTGACGGATCAGCCTTGCTGGACTTGCGCCAACATGCTCGCGAACAGCGGTGTGAAGGAAGTTGTATTCCATCGTTCATATCCGAAGGATAGTGATAAAGTGTACAAGCTAATGCAAGATCGCGGCATGAAATTTCGTCAGTTGAACGACTATCAGCCACCGGCTGGCACCAATGTTTCAGTAAATAACCAGTAATGAGGAAGAACCTCCTGACTTGATCGGGGGGTTCTTTTTTTCGATCAAAGGGGGAAGTGCGGAAGGAAGATCCATTATGAATCGCCCAATTGTGAGAGGAGCAACAGCATGGTGTATAGGTAATGCGTTAGCTTATGCTTATTCACCCATTCTTGACCTTTCGGATGTTGCAATGCTTTGCGCTATCGTTGTCTTATTAATCGCAGCATGGCAAATACCAGGCAGATCGTATTGGCTTTTGTCTGCTATTGTGGTTGCAGGTGCCTTATATTTTTCCGCTTTCGATCATCGCAATGTTTCTCAACTTACTGCAATCGCAGGTAGTGCTGCAACTGCGGATGGTTTTGCAGCTACAATAGAAGGGACACTTGATTCCCCCGTTCAGCTTGATGGGGATCGAGTCACGTTTCAGATTAGAGCAGACCGAGTGATAACAGAATCGGACACGGTCATTTTACGTAGCCGTGAATTAGTGAAAGTAAATGTTCGTTTATTGGAGCAAACCGACCAAGCGGAGGTTTTACAATGGGCGAGGGCAGATGGGGTTCGAATTAAGGGCTTGCTTCAAACACCGCAAGAAGCCCGCAATTTTGGAGGCTTTGATTATAGGGAATATATGCGACTTCATCGGATCCATCTCCTGTTGAATGCCAAAGGATTAGATTCGGTGGTCATTTCGGAACCTAAAGGTTGGAATACGGCGAGGGTATTAAGTAAGGCAGACGGTATTCGTAATCGATTGTCGATAGCTGTTGAGCGACTTTTTCCTCAATCCCAGGCTGGATACATGAAAGGCCTGCTAATTGGTATGAGTGACGAGATGGATCCTCAGCAATATGGTCAATTCACAACGCTTGGATTAACACATGTACTAGCCATTTCTGGTATGCATGTGGCAGTGGTAATAGCGGTCCTGTTATGGCTCTTGAAGCAACTGCGATTTACGAAAGAAACATCAATCAAGCTTACGATAATAGCGCTACCATTTTATATCGTTTTAACCGGGGGGTCTCCATCAGTCGTTCGGGCAGGATTGATGGGGATGCTTGGTTTATATCTAATCAAACGTCAATTGATGCATACAGGAATCGAGCTTGTCGCCGTTGTTGGATGGGCCATGTTAATATGGAATCCTTATCAGTTACTTGATGTTAGTTTTCAACTATCATTTGCTGTGACGATTGGGCTTCTGCTTGCGATGCCAACTGTTAATCGTCTTTTACCTGGTAAGTTTCCTTTCCTGGAAAACAGCACAGCGATTACGATTGTCGCACAAGTTGTTTCGTTTCCATTGAGCATTTATTACTTTAATCAGTTTTCGTTGCTTTCTTGGTTAGCCAATTTGGTGCTTGTTCCGATTATTAGTTTTGTGACGACCCCTGTAGGCGGGGCTGCACTCATTATTTCGTTTGTGGTACCAATTGTAGCAGATGGGTTGGCTCAACTGATAGTTTGGCTCAATGAAGCGACATTTATCTTAACAGAGAAATTAGCCTCTTGGCGTGACCCAGTTGTGTTGTGGCCATCCCCCCCGTTTTGGTGGTTATTTATATATTATAGTGCAGTAATTGGATTGCTCGGAAAAGCAGACCGATGGGGGGAACGGAGAAAAGCAGAACGAGATGGCATTCGATTATTTCTTCCTAGTCGCACAAGCGATATATATTCCAATCGGGTCATTCAGTTTACGATATTATTGCTTGTTGGATGCTTTTTTGCTTACGCCTATAAGCCTGACTTTTGGAGTCTTAAGGGTTATGTGTCGTTTCTAGATGTGGGGCAAGGTGATGCGATCTATATTCGAACTCCAACGGGGAAGCGTCTTTTGGTCGATAGTGGCGGGACAGTATCGTTTCGCAAGCCAGGGGAAGAGTGGAAGGAACGACATGATCCATTTGAGATCGGGGCAAAAATGCTTGTGCCCCTGCTGAAAAAACGCGGGGTCCATGAAATCGACTACGTGATCATCAGTCACGAGGATGCCGACCATATCGGCGGAATGCAGGCGGTGTTGGAGCAAATACCGGTAAAGCGTGTACTGTTTAACGGAACGGTTAAACCTACTCCGGGTGCTGAGAAATTGCTAA
>JBILCE010000071.1:0-5449 GCA_044353305.1 Paenibacillus sp. | reverse complement strand
TGGTTGCGTCAACAAGACACACTCCAATTAGATGATCGATTCCGTTCGGTCAGGGGGTCATTTGTGCAAGATTATGAATCATTGATCTCCATACTAAGCGATATGAATCCGGCAATTGGAAAACTCGGTCACACGAATTTGCAAAAAATTGTCGAACAAATTGATTTTCTCCATAAGAAAGCAACAGATGCGCACAACATGCAATTCGAAGGGGCTTTGCGCCATTGGGAACGTATTCAAAGGTCGCTTATGCCGAACGGAAAGTTACAAGAGCGCGTTTACAATATTTTCTACTATTTAAACAAGTATGGGGACAGTTGGTTGCATGAGTTGGTTGAGACGAATTTCGAAACAAGCGCACCACATCGAGTTGTTTACTTATAAAAGTTAACTATACCTACGAGGAGGATTCTACATGAACACGAAGGAAAGAAGCATCATCCGAGATATTAATCTTGCACACGAAGGACACTTGAAAATTGATTGGGTTAATGCACATATGCCGGTTTTGAATCGGATTAAGGAACAATTTGAGAAAGAGCAGCCTTTCAAAGGTCTGAAGGTGGCCATTTCGCTACATTTGGAGGCGAAGACAGCTTATTTGGCTAAGGTGGTTCAGGCTGGTGGGGCTGAAGTAACGATCACGGGTAGTAATCCACTCTCGACTCAGGATGACGTTTGTGCGGCGCTTGTGGAGGACGGCATCACTGTTTTTGCTAAATACAATCCAGATCCGAAAGAGTATAAGGATTTGCTCGTAAAAGCGTTAGAGACAGAACCGGATTTGATTATCGACGATGGAGGAGACCTGGTCTCCATTCTTCATGCAGAGCGCCGGGATTTGTTGAAAAATGTACGCGGTGGCGCTGAAGAGACAACAACGGGCATCCTGCGATTGAAGGCGATGGAGAAGGAAGGTCAGCTTCAGTTCCCGATGGTCGCGGTTAATGATGCTTACTGTAAATACTTGTTTGACAATCGCTATGGTACGGGACAATCTGTATGGGATGGTATTAATCGGACAACAAATCTAGTAGTTGCTGGTAAGACTGTTGTTGTCGTGGGTTATGGTTGGTGCGGTAAAGGAGTAGCGATGCGGGCCAAGGGACTTGGTGCGAACGTGATTGTTACAGAGATCGATGCGATTAAAGCTGTCGAAGCGTATATGGACGGTTTTGCTGTGATGCCGATGTTAGAGGCGGCAAAGGCTGGAGACTTCTTCGTGACTGTTTCGGGCAACCGTGATGTTATCCGAGGCGAGCATTACAAAGTGATGAAGGACGGCGCAATTTTGTCAAATGCGGGGCATTTCGATATAGAGGTAAACAAGCCTGAACTCGAAGCGCTTTCCGTCTCAAAACGGACTGTTCGTCGCAATATTGAAGAGTACCAGCTCACGGACGGCCGCAAATTTTATTTGCTGGCTGAAGGTCGTCTAGTGAACTTGGCAGCTGGTGATGGACATCCAGCAGAAATTATGGATATGACGTTCGCGTTACAAGCGATGTCGCTGAAATACGTGAACGAACAATATAAGACAATTGGACGTAAAGTTGTTAACGTTCCATATGCACTTGACGAACAAGTGGCCCGTCTCAAGCTCGAGTCACTTGGATTTGGAATCGATGCATTAACTGATCAACAAAAAGCCTACTTAGAGAGTTGGGCGGAACACTGATTGACCGAGAGACCAACCCTTTAGGACCTTTAAACTAATTACTGAAATGACGCTTTCGCCCATCTGGGCGGAGGCGTTTTTTTGCTTTTGGGCACCACTTACTACATAGTTAACCCCATAAAAAAATTTTAAAAATAAGCAAAACGTTGCAGGAATTCAATTTAAGATAGCGAATTTCAATTATTATGTGGTGAAAAGTGGTACGAAGTGGTGAAAAAGGGGGATGTTCGCGATGTTCATGGGGGAATATCAACATACGATCGATGACAAGGGCCGTATTATTATACCTGCTAGATTTCGCGACAACCTTGGATACCGCTTTGTAGTCACTCGTGGCCTTGACCAGTGCTTGTTCGTTTACCCAATGTCAGAATGGGCCGTGATGGAGCAGAAGCTAAAAGCTCTACCACTTATGAAGGCAGATGCTCGGGCGTTCACTCGATTTTTCTTCTCCGGTGCGACCGAATGTGAATTGGATAAACAAGGGCGTGCTAACATTCCGAACAACCTAGTTGAACACGCTAAACTTGCTAAAGATTGTGTGGTCATCGGAGTGTCAAATCGAGTTGAAATTTGGAGCAGAGATATCTGGATGTCTTATGCTGAACAATCGGAAACATCGTTCAACGAGATTGCGGAGAAACTTGTTGACTTTAACTTTGATCTCTAGAACGAAGTTTTAATATTCACATATGCAGGGGGACCGCAATCGTGTTTCACCATATTACTGTATTACTTGAAGAAGCCGTGAACGGTTTGCGCTTGAAGCCTGATGGCATATATGTAGATTGTACGCTAGGTGGAGCAGGACACAGTGAACGAATTGCCTCACAACTTAGTCCATCTGGCAGGTTGATCGCAATTGACCAAGATGATCTTGCGTTAGAGAATGCCAGGCTAAAATTAGCCCCATATTTAGATCGGGTAACACTGATCAAGAGTAACTTTCGAGACTTACAAAAGGTATTATCCGAATTAAATAGTATCCCCAAGAAAGACGGACTACCTCAAGTTGATGGGATTTTGTTCGATCTGGGTGTTTCATCCCCTCAACTTGATGAGGCGGAACGAGGATTCAGCTATAATCATGACGCACCACTTGATATGAGGATGGACCGTACGGCAGAGCTGACCGCCCGAGCTATCGTGAATGACTGGGATGAAGCGGAAATCGCCCGGATCTTGTGGGTATATGGCGAAGAAAAATTCTCGCGACGAATCGCCAGCGTCATTGTGAAGGCAAGGCAAATATCGCCGATTGAAACGACGGGCGAGCTTGTGGAGCTCATCAAGAGTGGCATACCAGCAGCAGCAAGGCGTACAGGACCTCATCCGGCAAAACGAAGCTTTCAAGCGATACGAATCGCCGTAAATGATGAACTCGGAGTGTTCGAGGATGCTTTAGAGCAGTCCATTCGATGTCTCACTCCCACTGGACGCGTATCTGTAATCACCTTCCATTCGTTAGAAGATCGAATTTGCAAGCAAACGTTTGCCAAATATGTGGAATCTTGCACATGTCCACCCGATTTCCCAATGTGTGTGTGTGGCAGAAAATCTACGTTGAAGCTAATCGCTCGCAAACCGATTTTGCCATCAGATACCGAACTAGAATTGAACCCCAGAGCTCGATCAGCCAAGTTGCGAATTGCGGAGAAGTTGGGGCAATAATTATACGAAATAAGGAGTGACCCTAATGGGTGCTTACGTTCATGGGAATTTAGCTCGTAAAAAACAAGTGATCACGCAACGTCCATCAGTGAAACAGGCGAGCAGAGTTGTCGTCCGTTCAAAGGCGATTTCGAAGCAAGAGAAGCTGCTATATTTATTTACGGTCATCGTCCTTGCTGTGCTGGCTAGCGTAATTCTTTGGCGGCATGCTCAAATATATGGGATGAATTCCCAAATCCATCAGATTCAAAATGAAATTCGGGCGCTTCATGCAGAGAACAGTATTTTGAAAGAGAGAATTGATCGCGCCAATGATCCGAATGAGCTGAGGAACAGCGCAGCAAAATTTGGACTTGCTCCGTTAGTAGAGGAGAACAAGGTGCGTATTCCCGATCGAAGCGCTACCGCGAAATCATCTGCTAGCCAAGTGGCACTAAAGAAGTAGGCGGATAATATGGAAAAGCAGGCGAGAAACCGTTCGCGTCTAATTGTTATTTTTTTTGTACTTGTTGTAGCTTATTTTTTGTTTCGATTATATTCAATTCAAGTCGTTCAAGCCGATTGGCTCCAAGAGAAGGCTAAAAATATATGGACGGAGTCCGAGATTATTCAAGCTAAACGTGGGATCATCACGGACCGAAATGGTAAGCCGCTTGCCGAAGACTCGACTGCTTACACCGTGTCAGTCAATCCAGAACAAATTGCTGCTCGAGGCTTAGCTAACGATGTTGCGAACGGCTTAGCCTCTATTTTGGCGCCTTCACCGGATGCCATACCGGAGTTGCAGAAAAAAATATTCGTCATGGCTACCAAAAAACGTGCGAATAGCAATAAATATTTAGTTGACGTACAAATTCGGAATGAAGGCTGGAAAATTGATGGTGAAACGAAGCAGAAAGTGGATGCTTTCGTTGAAAGCCTAAAGGTTCGTACGGGTCACAAAAATGTAGGTATAGCCATCAGTGAGACCACTCGAAGATTTTATGCTAACAATTCCCTAGCCTCACATGTACTTGGATTCTTAGATAAAGAAGGTTCCGCGAAAAGTGGGATTGAATTGCAATTTGACGACCTTCTAAAAGGGACTAACGGAAAGTTAATCAGCGAACAGGATAAAGTAGGTATTGAGCTTCCTGGTTCGCAACGGACTTATATTCCGTCAATTGATGGTAAAACCTTGCAACTGACAATCGATCAGACTATTCAATTTTATGTGGAGAACGCTCTGCAGAAAACGTATCTGGATTGGAAGCCCAAGAGTGCGTCAGTTGTTGTCGCCGATCCGCGAACGATGGAAATTTTAGCACTAGCAAACTATCCGGACTTCAATCCGAACAAATATTGGGAAACGACGGAACAGAAATATTTTGTCAATCGAGCGATTTCTCGCCCCTATGAACCGGGTTCTACGTTTAAGTTGGTAGGACTTGCGAGTGCAGTTGAAGAAGGAATCTTCAATCCTAACGACAAGTACCTATCAGGTCAGGTTGCCGTTGGGGGACACTTGCTTCGTGACCACAATATAAGTGGATGGGGTAAAATTTCGTTTTTAGAAGGTTTATTGCGTTCGAGTAATGTTGGATTCATTAAATTAGGCCAAATGTTAGGCAATGATAAATTAAAATCGTATATTACAAAATTCGGTTTTGGTGCCAAAACAAACATTGAACTTCCGGGAGAAGTTCGCGGTACAGCGGAAAATATGCGGTATGATTCTGAATATGCGACTGCAACTTATGGGCAAGGGTTAGTGACGGTAACGGCTATGCAATTAACCGCAGCTTATAGTGCAATTGCAAATGGCGGGAAATTATTATCTCCTCTTATCGTGAAAAATGTGGTGAACCCTGAAACAAATCAAATTGAGAAGACATATGAACCCCAATTGATTCGTCGAGTTGTGTCGGAGGAGACAGCGAAGCAATCTTCGCTTTATTTGGAACAAGTCGTAGCAAATCAAGAAATGGGAACGGGGAAAAAAGGTTACATAAACGGTTATCGCATTGCAGGTAAAACCGGAACAGCCAGCATCGTACCCGACGGAGAAAGACGATATTCGGACAACACATGGTTGATTTCGTTTGTCGCTTATGCACCTGT
>JBILCE010000070.1:0-5483 GCA_044353305.1 Paenibacillus sp. | reverse complement strand
GCTCTTCTGTACCTTCATCGAAATTCACACTCCTTTGTTGTCCATAGTAGATATCCATGAGTTCATCACAATAGTCGGTCTCATTCTTGTAGACAATAAGTGGAGGCAACAGTCGGATGTCCGGTTTACCGTCTTTCATCGCCTCAATCAGGATCATGTTCGCCTCACTGTCCACCCTCGGATGAACAAATCTTAGCCGTTTCGGCTCTAATTTGTAAGTACGCATCAGAGATACGATGTCTACTAGTCTCGAAGGGCGATGAACCATGGTGACTTTTCCACCCGTTTTTACTAACTTCGCACAAACGCTAATAACTTCCTCAAGTGTACAGAAGATTTCATGACGGGCAGCAGCAAGATGCGGATTAAGATTCTGGTCTCCAGCCTGCACAGGCAAGTAGGGCGGATTAACGGTAACCGCGTCAAAATAACCATGACCAAAACGAGAAGGCGCTTCCTTCAAATCATCGTGTACAATTGTAATTCGCTGCCCAAGACCATTTAGGTGGACATTGCGGCTCGCCATGTCGGCCACTCTTTCTTGAATCTCGATTCCGACTATACTCGCTTTCGTGCGGGTGGTAAGCAACAAGGGCACAACGCCATTACCCGTGCACAAATCGGCCACTCGCCCCCGCGGTGGTACGGAGGCAAAACGTGCCAATAGGACTGCATCCATCGAGAAACTGAACACTTCATCACTTTGGATAATCCTGAGGTCGTGTGTAAGCAGGTCATCTAAGCGTTCCGACTGTTTCAACATGTCATGCTTCGCTCCTCTTCAATCGACGAAAAAAGCCGTAGAGCAAATCCCCTACGGCCCCCATTATTTTGTAAAAAACGATAGACAGAACAGACAATCTCCTTCTGTACGCAAATGACCATAATTTACGTTGCAAATATGGAATCCCTCTTGATAAAGTCTAACGAGATTTCCCTTTCCTTCACCCGGAGAATCGCTACCCTCTGTCTGATGCTGTTCTTCGTCGTTCGTTTCTTTCCTAAGCAACTTGCGAAGTTGCTTATTCTCTATACTTAAGCGCTTATTCGCCTCAAGTAATTGAACGACTTGTTGCTTCAGATGACTTAAATCGGAATGTGCTTGTCCGATCTTTTCTTCAATTTGATCTATATGCAAAAAGATATCTTTGTTGTCCACAAATTCACCTCAGACTCCGTCGACATGCTTCAATCTTCGGCTACGACATCTTCCGAAGGCAGTTCCGAGATTTTGCCAGCATCAAACAATTGAACCCGAATCTTACGTTCTTCCGCATTCAGTCCAACTACCTTACCTCGACCCAGTGAGGTCATGACAATGCGACCAACGCGCGGCATCTCTTCTCGGGCACTTTCATATAAATCATGCTCATACTTCAAGCAACACATAAGTCGTCCGCATAGCCCTGAAATCTTAGTCGGGTTAAGCGACAAGTTCTGATCTTTCGCCATCTTGATCGAGACCGGTTCGAAATCACCAAGGAACGACGAACAACATAGAATCCGACCACAAGGTCCGATCCCTCCAAGGAGCTTTGCCTCGTCGCGCACACCAATTTGTCTTAACTCAATTCGAGTTCGAAAAATACCAGCTAAATCCTTCACAAGTTCACGGAAGTCTACTCGGCCTTCCGCTGTGAAATAAAATATTATTTTGTTGCGGTCAAATGTATACTCAACGTCTACAAGCTTCATCCGCAGGTTGTGGTCTTTAATTTTTTCCTGGCAAGTGTTGAATGCATCCTTTGCCGCTTGCTTGTTCGAATCTACCAATTCGGCATCATTCAGGCTGGCAATTCGAATCACTTTCTTAAGCGGGAGGACAACATTGTTCTCCGGCACATCTCGTTTGCCAATAACCACCTTACCATATTCAAGACCACGGGCAGTATCGACGATAACATGCTGATCTTTCTCCACGGGTAAATCGATTGGGTCGAAGTAGAACACCTTACCGGCTTTCTTGAATCGAACCCCAACAACGGAATACACGGTTACACCTCCTGTATCTCAATAAGCATTTGCTCGATAGCCAGCTGTGGATTGGCATTCATCCGAATACGTTTCTTCACCTCTGCCGTTATCTCCATGCCTTTGACCCAATATGCGAACGACTTAGCTTGTGCTTGTGGAGCCATCCATTCCACTTGATCTGTGAAGACGACCTCTTCGGATCGTCCATAGTTGAGAAGTATCATATCCTTAAACCATAGATGTTGTAAATCGAGTAGGATTTGCGTATGCTCCGCCCATTCTGTTTTCAACCAACGGTTCTGTAGGGTTAGCATGGCGGTGGGAAGTCGAGTTAGCGCTTCCTTCATTAATTGTATCACTACATTTCTCGCTTCTGCAAACCCATTTCCTTGAATAAGCTCTCTAGCCGAATCCAAACCAGCCGTCAGTTGCACAGCAGGTATCACAAGATGGGGCTGGAAACCTTCCTCGCAAAGCTGCTTGATTGTTTCCTCCTTAGATGGAGGATAAAAAGAAATGCGCTGAGAACGGGATCTAATCGTAGGCAGTAAGGATTGTTCATTCACCGTCAACAGTAAAGCGATGATTGTGGACTGGGGCTCCTCAAGAAATTTCAGGAGACTGTTCGCTGCCGGATCCGATAATCGTTCAGCTTCTAGCATAACATAAACTCTCGTTTTCGATCGATTTGATTTAAACGAGAACTCCTTTTGTAAATCTTCGATCTGTGAAATTTTGATAGTAGCACCGTCAGGTTTAATCCAGACTAAGTCTAGGTGGTTGCCGTTAGCGGTTTTGCGACATTCCACACAGATACCACATGCATCTCCATCTTGTGGAGTCTGGCAAAAGATTGCTTGAGCCAATGCAAGTGCCATAGCACGTTTACCCGATCCAACAGGGCCATCAAATATATATGCATGAGACAGTTTGCTGCGACGCAAGCTGTTTATCAACATGCGCTTGGCCGTTTCCTGTCCAGGGATATCCCGAATCGGCATAATCTATCGTCTCCGTTTTTGCTTAGAATTGCTCAAATCTCTCGATAGGAAGAACGAAAACCGTTGCCCCACCCACTTGAACCTCGACTGGGAATGGTACATAAGAATCCGACGTTCCACCCATTGGCGATACCGGAGTAACAAGTTGTTCCCGAATTTTGCAATTAACTTTAATTAATTGCATGACTTCCTGAACTCTTTCATCTTCGACACCAATCATAAAGGTAGTGTTTCCCGATTTGAGGAATCCCCCTGTGCTGGCTAGCTTTGTTGCACGAATACCTTCCTTAACCAGCGCCGCAGACAGTCGATTGCTGTCTTTATCTTGAATAACCGCAATCAATAATTTCATCCGTTAATCCCCCTTGGTAAGTTGGATAAGCAGTCGGCTAAAATATCGCTCGTTATTTCGTCCATGGATCGATTTGCGTCAATTCGACATACACGACTAGGTTCTTGTGCCGCAATGCGTCCAAAACCTTCACGAACACGGCGATGATAATCGAGTTCCTTTTGTTCAATTCGATCTAAGCCCTGCGATTGCCCGTTTGTTCTGGCGAGAATACGGTCACGTCCAACTTCGGCTGAAAGATCGAGCATATACGTCCTATTTGGTTGCAATCCCGAACTCGCGAAAGCGTTAATCGAGCGGACAACTTGCTCATCTATGCCAAGCCCATAGGCTTGATAGGCGATACTGGCATCAATAAATCGATCGCATAAAACGATGTCGCCTCTCTCTAGCGCTGGCTTAATCATTTGGTGTACATGTTGGGCACGCGATGCCGCATATAATAGCACTTCCGTTTGATCTGCCATACTGCGATGATCAGGGTGAAGTAATATAGAACGAATGTGATCGCTGATTTCGGTACCGCCAGGCTCACGAGTAACCATTACGCGGTAGCCCCTATTCTCTAATTCTCTAGCTAACCGCTTCACTTGCGTGGTTTTCCCAGCACCATCTGGTCCTTCGAAGGTTATAAAATATCCCGACACATGGTCCTCCTACTAAACTAAATATATTCAAATTCGATGTTACTTGTTCTCAACATCCGGGGTAATGATAGGAATGCCAAATTCCGTTACATGTTTCAACCCCTGAAAAGTCGCACCGCATTCAGCTAATTCTTGCAAATAAATCGCCGCCCACTCACTAATCGTTTCTCCAGGATATAATACCGGAATGCCTGGCGGATATGGGATGACCATCTCAGCCGATTGCTTACCCACCGCCTTGGTTAAAGGAATCCTTAGTTGAGTCGGGGAGGCAACACGTTCGACAGGAAGCCCGAACGAAACAGGTATGGAAATGGCAGGATGTGGCTGAATGGCATATATATTCTCGCTAGCTTTGCTATTTTCCTTCTTTTCCGAAAAGGCGTCTAAGGAAATTGCCGTTAAGGCCTCCATTAAGCGGATAAGATCCTCTTCGTTTGTATGTAGTCCGAAATGGAGCAACACATGTCTCGTATCGGCCATTTCGGCGAAGCATCCATAATGGCGCAATTTCGTCATGAGCTCAAAACCACTAAGTGTACCTGTTGAATCCCATAGGCTTATTTTGAGAGGATCTAACGTTTCGAAGTCCATCCCTGGTTTGATATAGCGAAACGGAGTTGTTTCGTCGATCCATTTTCGGAGCCGATAAACATGTTGTAAGGTGTTATCTAAAAGACGATGGCCTTCAATAGCGATATTACGGCGTGCTAGGTCAAGCGAGGCCATGATTGGATAGGACGGGCTACTGCTTTGTAGCATCGAGAGTATACGCTTAATCCGAGTCCGATCGACTCGGGGACCTTGCAGATGGAGCATTGCGCCCATCGTCATGGCCGTAAGCATCTTGTGGGTCGACTGCACGACCACATCCGCTAATGCGGAGAGTGCTGAAGGCGGATAATCAGGGTGAAACCCGTAATGCGCTCCATGTGCTTCATCGACAAGTAACGGTATGTTATGCGCATGAACCATTTGGGAGATGGCAGCGAGATCTGTGCCCATTCCATAATAGTTCGGATTGGTTAACAGTAGCCCTTTCGCTTCCGGGTATTGCTGAAGCGCTTGTTGCACTAGTGTCGGGTCTAATCCGGTCATGAGTCCGGTTTGTTGATCGATACGAGGCATTAGGAAGACAGCTCTCACTCCTGAAAGCATTAGGCCGTTTAACACGGATTTGTGGCAGTTGCGTTGAACAAGCAAGAGATCACCAGGACTACTCGTGCCGAGAATCATTGCATGATTTCCAACAGTACTCCCATTTAGGAGAAAAAAGCTCTCCTCAGCGCCGAATGCTATAGCAGCTAATCGTTGCGCCTCATCGATGACACCGGACGGAGCATGTAAATCGTCAAGACCTTCGAGTTCCGTAAAATCTAGTCTGCGAATCGACTCGAAATAACGACGCTCATCTTCCTGCGAGGGCACCTTGCCCGCATGTCCGGGCACATGAAACCGACTATATCTATGAGAATCGTGCTTGGCCATTTGTTCAAATAGAGGCGTCCT
>JBILCE010000003.1:0-15637 GCA_044353305.1 Paenibacillus sp. | reverse complement strand
ACCGAATATCGGTTTGATCAACTCGTTATCTTCGTTTGCTCGAATCAACGAGTACGGATTTATTGAAGCTCCGTATCGTTGGGTTGATCCAGCTACAGGATCGGTTACTGAACAGATTGCTTACTTGACAGCCGATGAAGAAGATAACTATGTGATTGCACAAGCAAACGCAGAACTGACCGAAACAGGTGCATTTGTAAATGATGCTGTCATTGTACGCTTCAAGGATGATATTCTAACGCTCCCAAAAGAACGTGTCGATTATATGGATGTTTCACCTAAACAGGTTGTATCCGTTGCGACAGCTCTTATTCCGTTCCTTGAGAATGATGACTCGAACCGTGCCTTAATGGGTTCAAACATGCAACGCCAAGCTGTTCCATTGCTAATTCCAAAATCTCCACTTGTTGGTACGGGTATGGAGCACAAATCAGCTAAAGATTCTGGTGTTTGTATTGTGACCAAATATGACGGAATTATCGAGCGTGCATCAGCCAATGAAATTTGGGTTCGTCGTCAAGAACTTGTTGCTGGTAAATTAGTAAATGGGGACTTGGTTAAGTATAAACTTCATAAATTTATGCGTTCTAACCAAGGAACTTGTATTAATCAAAGACCAATAGTGAAGCGTGGCGATGTGGTTAAAAAAGGCGATATTCTCGCTGATGGACCATCAACGGAAATGGGCGAATTGGCCCTCGGCCGTAACGTCGTCGTAGCATTCATGACATGGGAAGGATACAACTACGAGGATGCGATCTTATTAAGTGAGAAACTCGTTAAGGAGGACGTGTATACCTCCATTCATATTGAAGAATATGAATCAGAAGCGAGAGACACTAAACTAGGACCAGAAGAAATAACCCGCGACATTCCGAATGTAGGCGAAGATGCTCTAAAAAATTTAGATGAGCGAGGTATCATTCGTGTCGGCGCGGAAATTAGCGCTGGGGATATCCTTGTTGGTAAAGTAACGCCGAAGGGTGTTACGGAACTTACAGCGGAAGAGCGATTGTTACATGCGATTTTCGGCGAGAAAGCCCGTGAAGTTCGCGATACTTCCCTCCGAGTACCGCATGGTACAGATGGTATCGTAGTCGATGTGAAAGTATTTACCCGTGAGAATGGGGATGAACTTCCACCGGGAGTAAATCAACTCGTTCGTGTCTATATTGCTCAGAAACGTAAAATTTCTGAAGGCGACAAAATGGCTGGACGTCACGGCAATAAAGGGGTTATCGCTCGCATCTTGCCTGAAGAAGATATGCCATTCTTACCTGATGGCACGCCAGTTGAAGTTGTCCTAAATCCACTAGGGGTTCCTTCACGGATGAATATCGGCCAAGTACTTGAGGTCCATCTCGGAATGGCGGCCAAATATTTAGGAATCCATACCGCTACGCCAGTATTTGATGGTGCTCGTGAATACGACGTGTTCGATACGATGGAAGAAGCAGGCATGCAGCGCAATGGTAAGACAATCTTGTACGATGGTAGAACAGGTGAGTCGTTCGAGCGTGAGGTAACGGTTGGGGTCATGTACATGATCAAACTAGCTCACATGGTCGACGACAAGATCCATGCTCGTTCAACAGGTCCATATTCACTTGTTACGCAACAACCACTGGGGGGAAAAGCCCAGTTCGGTGGACAGCGTTTTGGAGAAATGGAAGTATGGGCACTGGAAGCCTATGGAGCAGCGTATACGTTGCAAGAAATACTCACAGTCAAATCCGATGATGTTGTCGGTCGCGTGAAAACTTATGAATCGATTGTCAAAGGCGATAACGTTCCTGAACCTGGGGTTCCAGAATCGTTTAAGGTCTTGATTAAAGAGTTACAGAGCTTGGGCATGGATGTAAAAATCTTGTCGCTGAACGAAGAAGAAATCGAAATGAAAGAAATCGATGAAGACGATGAGATGACAAGTGACAAGCTTAACTTAAATCTAGAGGGTGCCGAATTGGGAGTCGAATAGATTCCCTAACTGATAATCCTTCCTATTTTCAGGCTAGACTATTCTAAGGAGGGTTGCTCCTTGATCGACGTTAACAATTTTGAATTCATGAAAATTGGTTTGGCTTCACCCGAAAAGATTCGTTCTTGGTCGCGTGGGGAAGTCAAGAAACCAGAAACCATCAACTATCGTACGTTGAAGCCAGAGAAAGAAGGCTTGTTCTGCGAGAAAATCTTTGGACCAACCAAGGATTGGGAATGTCACTGTGGTAAATACAAGCGTGTCCGTTACAAGGGCGTCGTTTGTGATCGCTGCGGTGTGGAAGTAACTCGTCAGAAAGTACGTCGTGAACGGATGGGGCATATTGAACTGGCTGCCCCTGTTTCACACATCTGGTATTTCAAAGGCATCCCAAGTCGAATGGGTTTAGCATTAGATATGTCTCCTCGTTCGCTTGAAGAGGTTATCTATTTTGCATCCTATGTTGTTACTGACCCTGGAGATACTCCTCTTGAGAAGAAGCAGTTACTATCAGAGAAGGAATATCGCAGTTACCGTGACAAATATGGCTATGCTTTCCAAGCTGGTATGGGTGCAGAAGCTGTTAAAAAGCTTCTGCAAGATATTGATCTTGAGAAAGATGTTGAGAGTCTAAAGGAAGAGTTGAAGACAGCCCAAGGCCAGCGACGCAACCGTGCAATTAAGCGTCTCGAAGTCATTGAAGCGTTCCGGAACTCAGGCAACTATCCAGATTGGATGGTACTTGATGTTCTTCCGGTCATTCCTCCTGAACTTCGACCAATGGTCCAGCTGGATGGCGGTCGTTTTGCTACATCTGACTTAAACGATTTGTACCGTCGAGTCATCAATCGGAATAATCGTTTGAAGAGACTCCTTGATCTTGGCGCTCCGGACATTATTGTTCAGAACGAAAAGAGAATGCTCCAAGAGGCAGTTGATGCTCTGATCGATAACGGTCGACGTGGACGTCCGGTAACCGGACCGGGCAATCGTCCGTTAAAATCACTCAGTCATATGCTCAAGGGTAAACAAGGACGTTTCCGTCAGAACCTGCTTGGTAAACGTGTTGACTATTCAGGTCGTTCCGTTATCGTTGTAGGACCTAGCCTTAAGATGTATCAATGCGGTCTCCCTAAAGAGATGGCACTCGAATTGTTTAAGCCATTTGTTATGAAAGAACTTGTAAACAAAGGCCTTGCTCATAACATTAAGAGTGCAAAGCGAAAAGTAGAACGCATTAGCCCAGAAGTTTGGGACGTACTTGAAGAAGTGATTAAGGAACACCCTGTACTTCTAAACCGTGCTCCAACTCTTCACCGTCTGGGTATCCAGGCGTTCGAACCTATTTTGGTTGAAGGACGTGCGATTAAACTCCATCCACTCGTATGTACGGCATATAATGCTGACTTTGACGGTGACCAGATGGCCGTGCATGTTCCGCTATCGTCTGAAGCTCAGGCTGAAGCAAGGTTGTTGATGTTAGCATCGGGCAACATTTTGAACCCGAAGGATGGAAAACCAGTTGTTACTCCGTCGCAAGATATGGTTCTAGGTAGCTTCTATCTGACCATGGCGAACCGTAATGCCAAAGGATCAGGTTCGGTGATTGGCTCGTTCAACGAGGCAATATCGCTTTATCAACGTGATGCGTCTTCCCTTCATGCGGTTGTTGCCATTCCAGTTAAGGCGTTAGGCAAGACGAACTTTACGGAAAAGCAACAAAATGCCATGTTGATTACGACGATAGGCAAGATCATTTTCAACAACATATTCCCTCATGATTTCCCATATATAAATGAAGCGACGAAAACGAACCTTCTAAATGGGACACCGGAAGAATATTTTGTTTATGAAAAAGGCGCAAATATTCGAGAACTTATCGCAACATCTGCTGAAAAAATGGCGATTGGTAAAGAGTATTTAGGGACAATTATTGGTGAATGTTTCCGCCGCTACCATACTACTAAAACATCAATCATTCTTGACCGCATCAAAGAACTTGGATTTACATATTCGACGCGTGCTGGAATAACAATCGCAGTCTCGGACGTTACTGTTCCATCTGAAAAGGACGAAATCCTCCGCATTTCGGAAGACAAAGTTCGCACAATTACGATGCAGTACCGTAGAGGCTTAATCACAAATGATGAAAGATATGACAAAGTTATCGAAACTTGGGCAGAGGCCAAAGATAAGATTACTGATATCTTGATGAAATCCCTAGATAAATACAACTCCATCAACATGATGGTGGAATCAAAAGCACGTGGTAACAAATCGCAGATTACGCAACTTGGTGGTATGCGTGGACTAATGGCTAACCCAGCCGGTAGGATTATCGAACTTCCGATTAAGTCCAACTTCCGTGAGGGTTTAACAGTTCTTGAGTACTTCATTTCAACTCACGGTGCCCGTAAAGGTTTGGCAGATACTGCATTGCGGACTGCCGATTCAGGTTACTTAACTCGGAGACTTGTTGATGTTGCGCAAGACGTAATTGTTCGCGAAGACGATTGCGGAACGGACAAGGGATTCATTGTTACGAAAATTCAAGATGGTAAAGAAGTCATTGAAGACCTCTATGACCGAATTGAAGGTCGCTATTCGTTCGAAACATTCCGTGATCCTAAAACAGGCGAAGTCATAGTCGGACGTAATGAATTGATCGAATCAACCATTGCGGATACCATTATCAACAGGGGTATTGATCAGATCCAGATTCGTTCCGTGTTAAGTTGCCGGACCCGACATGGTGTATGCCGAAAGTGCTATGGACGAAATCTTGCTACTGGTCAACACGTAGAAATCGGAGAAGCAGTAGGCATTATTGCTGCTCAGTCAATTGGCGAACCTGGTACACAGTTAACTATGCGTACGTTCCATACTGGGGGCGTTGCGGGAGATGATATCACCCAAGGTTTACCAAGGATTCAAGAATTATTTGAAGCCCGGAATCCGAAAGGTCAAGCTATTATTTCCGAAATTGACGGTGTCGTGAAAGAAATTAGAGAAACGAAGGACCGCCGTGAAATTGAAGTTCAGGGCGAGGCCGAATCCCGCGTTTACCCAGTTAGCTTCGGTTCTAGAATCCGTGTGGTGAAGAACCAGCAAATTGAGGCAGGCGACGAACTGACAGAAGGCTCTATCGATCCGAAAGATATGCTTCGCATCAAGGGTATTCGTGGCGTGCAGAACTATATTTTACAAGAAGTTCAGCGTGTATATCGTAACCAAGGTGTTGAAATTAACGACAAACATATCGAAGTTATGATCCGTCAGATGTTGCGAAAAATTCGAATTGTCGATGCAGGTGACACGATCTTGTTGCCAGGAGCATTCGTAGATATTCACGAATATGAAGCGGCAAACCGTACGGCTCTATACGCTGGGAATGAACCTGCAGTTGCTAGACCAGTGTTACTTGGTATCACAAAAGCATCCCTCGAAACCGATTCATTCTTATCTGCGGCCTCCTTCCAAGAGACCACTCGAGTTCTTACGGACGCTGCGATTAAAGGTAAGGTTGATAAGTTGTTAGGTCTGAAAGAGAACGTCATAATCGGTAAACTAATTCCAGCAGGAACCGGTATGGCTCGTTACCGTAATCTTCGGATTATTGATCCAAATTTACCAAATGCTTCGGAAGATGATCATGTAGGCGATCAAGTTCCCGCCCAGTCAGATGGCGAAGTTATAGTTGGAGTATAATTACAAAGTGGAACGTCTTTAAACGTTTGCCGATTCCGTAAAGCGGAATCGGCAAATGGTTTCTTGACACTACATTTTGGAAATGATACTATATCGAAGGTGCCCATTTTTTGACCCCTGTGGCTTTGGAGGACCAATATGTCTTATGAAAGAGTAAAACAGGCAGGAAAAATTAGCATCGGTACAAAACAAGCCACTAAATCAGTGGAATCTGGCCAAGTGCTAGAAGTTGTAGTAGCAAAAGATGCAGATCCTCGGATAACAAGCAAGATGGTTCATTTATGTAAAAATTCGAATATCAAAGTAACGTATGTCGATTCGATGAAATTGCTTGGTAAAGCGTGTGGAATTGAAGTCGGAGCAGCGATGGTCGCCATTATAAATGAATAACCATAACACGTTTTTATTGAACTGTGGCAAACAGTACGATAAAGACGTTTCCTTTGCTCAATTGCGATTCGCCTGGATCTGTGGGCTTGTAAAGAAAATGTTAAGATTACCTGGAAGGGGGTGGAGAAATGCCAACAATTAATCAATTGGTTCGTAAAGGACGTCAAGCAAAAATTGACAAGTCAAAGTCTCCTGCACTGCAGAAAGGGTTTAATGCCTTAAAGCGTGAAGAAACTGATCTTAGTGCTCCTCAAAAGCGCGGGGTTTGTACCCGTGTAGGAACGATGACTCCGAAGAAACCAAACTCCGCATTGCGGAAATATGCGCGTGTTCGTTTGACTAACCGTGTCGAGATTACCGCGTATATTCCGGGTATCGGTCACAACCTGCAAGAACACAGCGTTGTACTAGTTCGCGGTGGCAGGGTTAAAGACTTACCGGGTGTTCGTTACCATATCGTTCGCGGTGCACTTGATACAGCAGGCGTGAACAACCGGAAGCAAGCTCGTTCTAAATACGGAACGAAACGTGCTAAGGCTAAGAAATAAATCAAACCCAACAGGGATTAACTGCTAGAGAAAGGGGGATAACTATGCCACGTAAAGGTCCAGTTCCCAAACGCGATGTTTTACCGGATCCGCTATACAATAGCAAACTTGTTACTCGTCTGATCAACCGCATTATGATCGACGGCAAGCGCGGTGTTGCCCAGAAAATTTTGTATGATGCATTCAATTCTATCCAAGATCGTACAGGCAAAGAGCCGATGGAAGTTTTTGAACAAGCGATTAAGAATATCATGCCGGTATTAGAGGTAAAGGCACGCCGTGTAGGCGGTGCAAACTACCAAGTACCAATTGAAGTAAAGCCAGAGAGACGTACAACTTTAGGTCTTCGTTGGTTGGTCAACTATTCGCGTCAACGCGGAGAGAAGACAATGGAAGAGCGTTTAGCTTCCGAAATTATTGATGCAAGCAATAATACTGGTGCATCGGTTAAGAAGCGCGAAGATACGCATAAGATGGCGGAAGCCAACAAAGCATTTGCTCACTATCGTTGGTAGAATAATGGGACATAAAAGAAAGGAGACGAAACCATGCCAAGAGAGTTCTCCTTAAAAGATACACGTAATATTGGGATCATGGCTCATATTGATGCGGGCAAAACGACGACTACCGAACGGATTCTTTTCTACACTGGTCGCACACATAAAATCGGCGAGGTGCACGAAGGTGCAGCGACGATGGACTGGATGGAACAAGAACAGGAGCGGGGCATCACGATAACATCGGCTGCTACCACTGCACAATGGAAAGGTCATCGCATTAATATCATCGACACCCCAGGACACGTAGACTTTACTGTTGAAGTTGAACGTTCCTTACGCGTATTAGATGGAGCAGTTGGAGTATTCAGCGCTAAAGAAGGCGTTGAACCCCAATCCGAAACCGTATGGCGCCAAGCTGATCGCTATGGTGTACCACGGATCGCTTATGTAAACAAGATGGATATTATCGGCGCAGACTTCCTTAACGTTATTAACTCGATGCGTGAGAAATTGCGTGCGAATGCGGTAGCAATTCAACTTCCTATCGGTGCTGAGAATGAATTCATCGGGATCATCGATCTAGTTGAACAAGTAGCCTATATGTACAAGGATGATTTGGGCAAAGATATCGAACGCACAGAGATTCCTGAACAGTATAAGGCGAAAGTTGCAGAGTTGCGTTTAGAGCTTGTTGAAAAAGTAGCAGAGCTCGACGAAGAACTTACAATGAAATATCTGGAAGGTGAAGAAATCTCCGTTGAAGAACTTAAGAAGGCTCTCCGATTGGGAGTTTGCCAAGTTAAGATCTACCCAGTAATCTGTGGGTCTTCTTATCGCAACAAAGGCGTTCAACTTATGCTTGATGCTGTTGTTGATTACTTGCCTGCACCGGTTGATGTTCCAGATATAAAAGGAACGCTAGAAGACGGAACAGAAGTTATTCGCAAATCTGCGGATAACGAACCGTTTGCTGCACTTGCGTTCAAAATTGCAACAGACCCGTTTGTTGGTAAGTTGACATTCTTCCGCGTATATTCGGGTGTTCTTTCATCCGGTTCTTACGTGCTAAATGCAACGAAGGGTAAACGCGAACGGATTGGCCGAATTCTACAGATGCACGCCAACTCTCGCCAAGAAATCAGCGAAGTGTACTCCGGTGACATTGCTGCAGCCGTTGGTTTAAAAGACACCATCACAGGTGACACACTATGTGATGAGAAGAATTTTGTTGTACTTGAATCAATGAACTTCCCGGATCCGGTTATTTCCATAGCCGTCGAGCCAAAAACAAAAGCTGACCAAGATAAGATGGGGGTTGCCCTTTCTAAACTTGCAGAAGAAGATCCGACATTCCGATTCTTTACAGACGAAGAAACAGGTCAAACAATTATACAAGGGATGGGTGAGTTGCATCTCGAAATCATTGTTGACCGCATGCTCCGCGAGTTTAAAGTTGAGACAAATGTTGGTAAGCCTCAAGTTGCTTATCGCGAAACATTCCGAAACGGCGCGAAGGTTGAAGGTAAATTTGTTCGTCAATCCGGTGGTCGCGGTCAGTACGGACACTGTTGGATTGAGTTCGAACCCCTTGAAGCTGGATCAGGCTTTGTTTTCGAAAATAAGGTTGTTGGTGGATCGGTTCCTAGAGAATTTATCGCACCTGTTCAAGCAGGCATTGAAGAGTCCATGAAGAATGGTATATTGGCTGGTTATCCACTTGTTGACATTAAGGCAACGATCTTTGACGGATCGTACCATGATGTTGACTCCAGTGAGATGGCGTTCAAAATTGCCGGTTCAATGGCACTCAAAGCCGCAAAAGATAAGTGTAACCCGGCAATTCTTGAACCGATTATGAAAGTTGAAGTAACGGTTCCTGAAGAGTACATGGGTGATGTAATGGGTGACTTAAACTCCCGACGCGGCCGAATTGAAGGAATGGATTCACGCGCAGGTGCGCAAATTATTCGTTCCAAAGTACCTCTCGCTGAGATGTTTGGTTATTCCACTACTCTTCGTTCCCGTACGCAAGGTCGTGGTGTTTATTCAATGGAAATTTCACATTATGAAGAAGTGCCACGTTCGATTTCGGAAGAAATTATTTCGAAGAACAAGGGCGCCTAAACTATTAATGATCTGAGGAGGAATTAACCATGGCAAAAGCAAAATTTGAACGTAACAAACCGCACGTTAACATTGGTACGATTGGTCACGTTGACCACGGTAAAACAACCCTAACTGCGGCAATCACAACTGTTCTTTCCAAGAAATACGGTGGTGCTGCAGTAGCATTTGATCAAATCGACAAAGCACCAGAAGAGCGCGAGCGTGGTATTACAATCTCGACAGCACACGTTGAGTACGAAACACCTAACCGTCACTATGCACACGTAGACTGCCCAGGCCACGCCGACTATGTTAAAAACATGATCACAGGCGCAGCTCAAATGGACGGCGCGATTCTTGTATGTTCCGCAGCAGACGGTCCAATGCCGCAAACTCGCGAGCACATCTTGCTTTCCCGTCAAGTTGGCGTTCCTTACATCGTCGTGTTCTTGAACAAATGCGACATGGTAGAAGACGAAGAACTTCTTGAGCTAGTTGAAATGGAAGTTCGTGATTTGCTAAACGAATATGAGTTCCCTGGTGATGACACTCCAATCATTCGTGGTTCCGCTCGTGAAGCTCTTCAAAACCCAGAAGGCGAGTGGGCACAAAAAATTATTGAGTTGTTCGAGCAAGTTGACACTTACATCCCAACACCTGAGCGCGACACCGACAAGCCTTTCCTTATGCCTGTCGAGGACGTATTCACAATCACAGGTCGCGGTACAGTTGCAACTGGCCGTGTAGAACGTGGTGTGGTTAAAGTTGGTGACGAGATCGAAATCATCGGTCTTGCTGAAGAAACTAAAAAGTCCGTAGTAACTGGCGTTGAGATGTTCCGTAAATTGCTCGACTCCGCTCAAGCGGGTGATAACATTGGAGCTTTGCTACGCGGTGTTGATCGTAAAGATATCGAGCGCGGTCAAGTTATTGCTAAGCCAAACACAGTGAAGCCACATACTAACTTTACTGCTCAAATTTACGTTTTGACAAAAGAAGAAGGTGGCCGTCATAAGCCTTTCTTCGGTGGTTACCGTCCACAGTTCTATTTCCGTACAACTGACGTAACTGGTGTAATCACATTGCCAGAAGGTACTGAAATGGTTATGCCTGGCGACAACATCACAGTAACCGTTGAGATGATTGCACCAATCGCTCTTGAAGACGGTACTCGCTTCGCGATTCGCGAAGGCGGCCGTACAGTTGGTGCAGGCGCAGTAGCATCGATTCAAAAATAATCGACAATGTCGAACAAAATCCTCCGTCCTTAGGGCGGGGGATTTTTGTTTCTAAATTTTACAATTTTCTTATTGCAATCCATTTTCGATTTCGTTATAATGTTGAATGTTGGTCTGCGACGTTGCGATGATGTGAGAGGTTGCTGACACACCCGGCCCCTTTGCCATGGTGGGAATGTTCAGGAGATTTTCACGGAGTATGTCCGATTACGAAATTGGGCGAATGAAGGAGGGACTTGTATGGCAAAGCAAAAAATCCGTATCCGTTTGAAAGCTTATGATCACCGTATCTTGGATCAATCCGCAGAGAAAATCGTGGACACTGCAAAACGTTCGGGTGCCGGTGTATCCGGTCCGATTCCGCTTCCTACTGAGAAGCAAATTATCACGATTCTCCGCGCTGTTCACAAGTATAAGGATTCTAGGGAGCAATTCGAAATGCGCACACATAAGCGTTTAATCGACATTGTTAACCCAACTCCACAAACGGTTGACGCTTTAATGCGATTGGATTTGCCGTCAGGCGTAGATATTGAAATCAAATTGTAAGAAAGATAGATAGGAAGGAAACGAGGTGTCAACATGAGAAAAGGTATCTTAGGAAAAAAGTTGGGCATGACTCAAGTGTTTGCTCAAGACGGTACAGTCATTCCAGTAACTGTTATTCAAGCAGGGCCTTGTGTCGTCTTGCAAAAGAAGGACCAAGAAAATGACGGTTATGAAGCCGTACAGCTTGGTTTTGATGACAAGAAGGAAAAGAACGCAATTAAGCCGGAAATCGGCCATGCAAAAAAAGCAGAGGCTACACCTAAGCGCTACGTTCGCGAAATCCGCGGTGTAAATCTTGGTGATTTCGAGGTAGGTCAGGAAGTAAAGGCTGATCTCTTTGCGGAAGGCGAATTCGTTGACGTAACGGGTGTATCTAAAGGTAAAGGGTTTGCTGGTTCGATTAAGCGTCACGGGTATTCAAGAGGACCAATGACTCACGGTTCGAAATACCATCGCGGATCTGGTTCCCTAGCTGTAGTTAGAGAGAGTAACCGTGTTGTAAAAGGAAAAAAACTTCCAGGTCGTATGGGTAATGAAACTGTAACCATCCAACGTCTTGAGGTAGTGAAAATTGACACAGAGCGAAATGTGCTGTTGGTGAAAGGTTCTATTCCAGGACCAAAAAACACTTATGTCAGCGTCAAATCGACGATTAAACAGTAAAACTTGTTTAGAAAGGAGGAGCATTCATGCCTAAAGTAGCTTTATATAACGTTAGTGGCGCTCAAGTCGGCGAGTTTGAACTTGCTGAAACCGTATTCGGTATTGAGCCAAACGCATACGTTCTTCATGATGCTGTTGTTATGCAACTAGCGTCTCAACGTCAAGGTACATCTAAGGTAAAAACTCGCTCGGAAGTTCGTGGCGGCGGTCGCAAACCTTGGAAACAAAAAGGTACTGGTCGTGCCCGTCAAGGTAGTATCCGTTCACCGCAATGGAAAGGCGGCGGTATTGTGTTTGGACCAACGCCGCGCAGTTATGCTTTCAAACTTCCAAGAAAAGTTCGTCGTTTGGCAATTAAATCAGCCTTATCCTCCAAAGTTATTGCGGAAGAAATCGTAGTGTTAGATCAACTTTCCATTAACCAACCGAGAACGAAAGACTTTATTGCGATTTTGAAAAATTTAAAAGCCGATCGAAAAGCACTTGTTGTAACATCAACATTTGATGAGAACATTGCGTTATCGACTCGGAACATCCCAGGCGTGAAGTTCTTGGCAGCTGACGGAATCAATGTTCTAGACGTGCTAGGCTACGACAAGCTGATCATCACTCAAGAAGCGGTGAAGAAGGTAGAGGAGGTGCTTGCGTAATGAAGGATCCACGCGATATTATCAAGCGCCCGATCATTACCGAACGTTCCAGCGATATGATGTCAAACAAGAAATACATGTTCGAAGTTGACATTCGCTCTAACAAGACGGAAATCAAACAGGCGATTGAGAAAATTTTCAAAGTAAAAGTAACTAACGTTAATACGTTAAGAATGCCGGCAAAACCAAAGCGTTATGGTCGTCATTCAGGTTATACGTCCGAATGGAAAAAAGCGATCGTATCGCTTAGCCAAGACAGCAAAGAACTTGAGTTCTTTGAGTCTGTATAATTGAACCTTTGAAGTAAGGAGGGAATCCACGTGCCAGTTAAAAAGTATAAACCGACATCCCCTGGCCGCCGTGCCATGTCGGTCTCGACATTTGAAGAAATTACGGCGTCTAAGCCGGAAAAATCCTTGCTTGCACCGCTGAGCAAAACAGCAGGACGCAATAACCAAGGTAAAATTACTATTCGTCATCATGGCGGAGGACATAAGCGCAAGTACCGGATCATTGACTTCAAACGCAACAAAGATGGAATTCCAGGGCGTGTTGCTTCGATTGAATATGATCCTAACCGTACAGCGAACATCGCTCTTATCCACTATGTGGATGGAGAGAAACGTTACATTTTGGCGCCACGTGGTTTAAAAGTCAATGACGTAGTCATCTCCGGACCGGATGCTGACATTAAGATTGGCAACACATTACCACTGGAAAACATCCCTGTTGGTTCTGTCATTCACAACATTGAGCTTAAGCCTGGTAAAGGTGGACAAATGGTTCGCGCTGCCGGCACAGAAGCACAACTTCTTGGTAAAGAAGAAGTATATGTTACGATTCGTTTGACATCTGGAGAAGTTCGTAAGATCCTCAAAGTTTGCCGTGCAACTATCGGTTCAGTAGGTAACGAAGATCACGAGCTCGTGAAAATCGGTAAAGCCGGCCGTAACCGTTGGTTAGGTAAACGTCCAGAAGTTCGCGGTGTGGTCATGAACCCGAACGATCACCCACATGGTGGTGGTGAAGGTCGTGCTCCAATCGGTCGCAAGTCGCCTATGTCACCTTGGGGAAAACCAACCCTTGGATACAAAACGCGTAAGAAAAAGAATGCTTCCGACAAGTACATTGTACGTCGTCGTAAGTAATCTCGCAGATCATAAGGCCTGTTGAAGGGAGGATCTTACATGGGACGCAGCTTGAAGAAGGGGCCGTTTATTGACGGTTACCTGTTGAAAAAAGTAGACGAAGTGAACAAGTCATCGAAGAAAATCGTTATTAAGACATGGTCACGTCGCTCGACGATTTTTCCTCAGTTTGTGGGTCACACTTTCGCTGTATATGACGGAAGGAAACATGTTCCAGTCTATGTAACAGAAGACATGGTTGGTCACAAACTTGGTGAATTTGCACCAACACGGACATACAAAGGTCATACAGACGACGATAAGAAAACGGGCAAACGATAATTTGCCTTAATGGATACGTTTGAAAGGAGGTTTTTCCATGCAAGCAACAGCTCGTGTTAATTACATTCGCATTGCTCCTCGTAAGGTTCGCCTGGTCGTTGATCTAATTCGCGGCAAGCAAGTAGGCGAGGCCATCTCTATCTTGCGTCACACGCCACGTGCGGCGTCACCAGTATTAGAGAAATTGCTAAATGCAGCAATTGCGAATGCGGAGCACAACTACTCGCTCGATCCGAACAAGCTGATTATCACGCAAGCATATGTGAATGAAGGACCGACCATGAAAAGGTTTCAGCCCCATTCACAAGGACGGGCATTCTCAATTTTTAAACGGAGCAGCCACATTACGCTGACGGTAGCTGAGAAATAAGGAGGGAATACGTGTGGGTCAAAAAGTAAATCCTGTCGGTCTCCGGGTTGGTGTTATCCGTGACTGGGAATCAAAATGGTATGCGGATAAAGACTACGGAACGCTGCTTATGGAAGACGTTAAAATCCGTGAGTACCTAAAAGGGAAACTCAAGGATTCAGCGGTTTCCCACATCGAAATCGAGCGCGCGGCAAATCGCGTGAACGTGACTATTCATACTGCCAAACCAGGAATGGTAATTGGTAAGGGCGGTATGGAAGTAGAAGTAATTCGTGGATACTTGACTAAATTGTCGAACAAGAAAGTACACATCAACATTTCCGAGATTAAAAATCCGGAATTGGATGCGATTTTAGTTGCAGAGAGCATTGCCCAGCAACTTGAGCGTCGTGTATCATTCCGTCGTGCAATGAAACAAGCGATTCAACGTACAATGCGTTCCGGCGCTAAAGGGATTAAAACTGCGGTAAGCGGTCGTCTCGGTGGAGCTGAAATTGCAAGAAGTGAAGGCTATAGTGAAGGTACAGTTCCCCTCCACACATTACGTGCGGACATCGACTATGGAACTGCAGAAGCACACACTACTTACGGCCGAATTGGCGTTAAAGTTTGGATTTATCGCGGGGAGGTTCTTCCTACAGCGAAGAAAAGAGCCGCTAAGGAAGGAGGAAACTGATCATGTTGTTGCCTAAACGCGTGAAACATCGCAAAGAACATCGGGGCAAGATGAGAGGCGAAGCAAAAGGCGGTAAGGAAATCTCGTTTGGTGAGTATGGACTTCAAGCACTCGAGCCTGCATGGATAACCAACCGGCAAATCGAGGCAGCACGTATAGCGATGACCCGTTTTATCAAACGTGGCGGTAAAGTATGGATTAAGATCTTCCCTGCTAAGCCAATTACACAGAAACCTCTTGAAGTACGGATGGGATCTGGTAAAGGTAACGTTGAGAAGTGGGTATGCGTTGTGAAACCTGGCAAGATTATGTTCGAACTTGCAGGGGTAAGTGAGGAAATCGCACGTGAAGCTATGCGTCTTGCTGCACACAAGCTTCCAATCAAAACGAAGTTCGTGAAAAGTGAAGAGCTGGGTGGTGAAGCAGAATGAAAGTAGTAGAATTTCGCAACTTGACCTCAGCTGAAATTGAGCAAAAAATTTCCGGATTCAAAGAAGAATTATTTAATCTTCGTTTTCAACTTGCAACCGGACAGCTGGATAACCCTTCTCGAATCAGAGAAGTTCGTAAAGAAATAGCGCGTGCTAAAACCATTTTGCGTCAAAGAGAGCTTGGGATCAGCTAATTTGTCCCTAACTCAGGAAGGAGGATAATCGATGAGCCAAACCGAGCGTAATGAGCGTAGGACACAGATCGGTAAAGTTGTCAGTGACAAGATGGATAAAACAATCGTTGTTGCTGTTGAAACTTATAAAAAGCATGATCTGTATCACAAACGCATCAAGTATACGA
>JBILCE010000069.1:0-5514 GCA_044353305.1 Paenibacillus sp. | reverse complement strand
CTCTCGAAGCTCCACGCCGGATTCACCGATATAGGTATGAATGGATTCGTTCTGACAGATTACCTCAACCTCGAAGAATGATTCCTTCACATCATCCCAACCAACATAAATTTCGTATAATTCGCTGCCTTTCTGTCTAACACGATGTACTGGAAAACTGTCCAGCAGTTCATTCGAGAATACGAATGTCCCCGGTTCATATCGGTCAGTTTCCCTATATTCTTCTGGTGATAAAATCGTAACCACTTTAGCATGTTGCTGCAATGCCTTACGTTGAACCTCCCGGTGATGAGGACTAATTTCGACAATCGTATAGTTGAGCTGCGCATATCGATCAGGCCACGCCCGCTGCACCCAATCGAGCACTTGGAGTGCAATTGCCCCGGTTCCTGCGCCCCATTCTACTAGTCGAAGTGGAATCGTTACCGGAATTTGCTGAACGGCAAATCGAGCGATCATCTCGCCCATCAATCCACCAATATTTGCAGAGGTATAGAAATCACCCTGTTTGCCTATCTTATCTGTCGTTCGAGTATAATACCCATGCTCTGGGTCATATAAACACATCTCCATAAATTGACGGAACGAAATAAGCTGGTTCGAGTTTGATGCTATATTTTTCCTTATTTTACCAATCAGTTCTTGATTCCCTTTCACCGAAGCTGACATGTCCACCCCTCCTGAAACTACTTCACAAGCATAGCAGAATCCCAAAAAATAGTCATATCCCTTCAAAAAATATGATACTCTATCCATAATAGCCGAATGTTGTGAGAGAGGGGCGAATGATGAACAAACACATCCAACGATGGGCGATTTTCACAATTAGCATCCTTCTCTTGCTATCAAACCCTATTCATTCTTACTCCAACACGGTGCTAGACGAAGCGAACAAGGTACTTCAAAAGTCCCTTACTGTATACGAACTTGATCAAGAAATAGCCCGACTAAACACACAACAAATGGAAATTAGCAAACAAATGGAAAATACAAGTGTCGAATTAGCGGCCAAAACGGAGCAGGTCCAGCAAACAAGGCAACACTCCGACAAAGTAGTTCGCGCTTATTATATGGGCGATCGCGGGTCGTTCTGGATGCTACTTTTTTCAGCTAAATCGTTCTCTGATGCTCTCGTTATATTTGATTATTTGTCAATGATTGTGCAACACGATCAGAAATTGCTCGCCAAGTATAAGTCAGCCTATCAAGAATTAAGCCAAGTGCAAACGCTCCTTGAAAAATCACGAACAGAACTATCCCGTGTAAAAAACGACTTGATCACGCAACGTGACAAAGCGGTTACCCTGCAAAATGAGATTGATGCTCAATTGCTAGCATCTTCAAATGCAGAAGCACTGAAACGGCAAATGGAGCAATTGACCAGATCGTGGCAAGATCAAGGGGTTCCCCTTTTTCAAAGATACCTACAGTCAATCTCTGACGTTGTGCAGCTTTTGCCCGAATGGATCGGTTCAGTAGGTTCAAGTAAAGCGTTCACCGGTTCCCTCCTATCCCCCGTTTTTCAAATGACTGATACCGAATTAAATACGTTCTTTCGATCAAAAAATCCGATATTCTCGAATATTTCATTCGAGTTTGCTGACGGGCAACTACTCGCACAAGGCCGAGACGGGGATCATAAAATGTCTATGAAAGGACACTACACAATTGTGAACATTCCTACCCATAAATTGCAATTTCAGATCGATGAACTGGCCTTTAACGGATTCGTCTTACCAGAGACGACGAATCGCTCGCTGGAGAAGCAATTCGATCTTGGCTTTTTGCCCGAAACATTCGGCCCCTTGCAAGCAACAGAAATCAGCCTAGAAGCAGGTAAGCTAAAAATGAAACTGAAATATAAGCTCAGATAGAGGTAGAAAAGCCGCTTCTCCCAGCAAACGCTAGGTGGAAGCGGCTTTAATTATTTCTTGGTAGGAACCCAGAGCTTGGTCATCTGCCCAGCAAACGTTTTGACATCATATTCGCCCTTTTGTAACTTCTGAAGTTCAGGTAACATACCTGATAGTTTTTTGCTTATCTCTGGATGGGCAGGCATGACGACGGCATGATCAAGTAGCCACTCATAAGATTTAGCGTTCACATCTCCCCGGATTGCCTGGGATTTCAGCGATGGCAACAATGTAGGCAATTGCTTCGCTTCCGCCCACATCTTTAAAGCAGCCTCTGGGGAGGTCATCTCTTTAATCCAATCCATCGCTACAAGTTGGTTCATTGAACGGGAGGAAATGCTAAAACTTCGACCTTTGAGCCAAACATAATTCTGCTTACTATCTACAAATGTTCTAGGTAATGATGCTAAAGCCAACTGATCGGAAGGGTGCTGTCGAAAAGCAGAAAAGGTCGTAATCATGGCTGCAACCTTACCTTGCTGCAACTGGGCCCAAGGGTCCCACGTTGGACTTGGTTGCGGAAAAGCCTTGGACATATTCGATTTCGAGCCATTATCCCATAACAAGAAAGATTCTACCGTCTTTACAATTGCCGGGTCAGACCATTTTTTATCCACCTGCGTAGGGTCAAGCCAAGTACCGGTGAGAGAAGATATGGTGGCAATGAATAATTCTGGATCAAGCAAATCTACATAAATTCCATATTTGCCTGCCTCCGGTTTGGTAAAACTGCGGCTCCACTGCACCATCTCATCCGGTGTCTCCGGTGCTTTATCCCGCTTGGCATCCAGCGCTGTTTTCTTATTCCAGACAAAAATGTAGGGATCAATGTCATTAGGAACACCCCAAATGTAACCATTCCACTTTACTTGATTTAACACAAGCGGAACACGCTGTGCTTGCATATCGGTAGTAAACAGCACATCCACGGGAGATAAATAACCGAGAGCGGCAAATTCATTTACCCAATTGTTATCAAGGAGTAGAACATCTGATGCTTCGCCAAGCTGACTCGCTTTCTTAAACTTGTTGTACGCTTCTTTTGGATCGATATTTTCCAATTTAATCGTTAATCCTGAATGCGCTTCCAAATATGCGTTAGACAATTTTTGAAATGCTGCAAAAGATACCGGGTCCATCGAAACAGACACGTTAAGTGTTCGTCCTGATGTTCTAGGTGTAGAATCTGAATTCTTGCTACTCTTTGAAGTCGTGACCCCACTTGTTGGGTTACTCTTGTCAGAGTCGGTTCGTGAACCGGTACACTGCGTAATTAGAAAAATGAGAAGTGCAACCATTGCAATAACAACAAGCACGCTCTTCTTCCGAACCAACACAATTCGCTCCCTTACGGCATTGTTTTTTTAGTTTACCATAATCTGTAGGCATGAAATAGTCCCTTAACAACATTTTTTTGTCAGAAAACCTCTTCTCTAGTCGATATATTTATCATCCTTGCGATGATTTGGGTATTGAAACATGATAGAGTCGAGAATTAATCGACAGAATTGCCTGCGCATATCGTTGTGGAGTAATTTGGTTATAAGAAAGAGCCGATCCATTTGGTCGGCTCTTTTGCTGCGATATAGCGTTTATATGTTTCCAGTTATAGGAGATCTGCCGCTAGTTGAGCCAGTTTAGAACGTTCGCCCTTCTCTAACATCACATGTCCGGCGATACCTTCTTGTTTGAAGCGCTCGACGACATAGGTCAAACCATTGCTATATGCATCCAAATATGGGTGATCAATTTGATCAGGGTCCCCCATGAGGATAATTTTGCTTCCCTCCCCGACGCGGGAAACGATCGTCTTTACTTCATGCTTCGATAAGTTCTGCGCCTCATCAATGATAATAAACTGTCCCGGAATGGAACGGCCTCGAATATAAGTTAATGCCTCCACTTGGATACTGCCCATACCCGCGAGGATCCGTTCAATATCTCCTGGCTTCTTCGTGTCGAACAAAAACTCCAAATTGTCATAGATCGGTTGCATCCACGGCCGCAACTTCTCTTCTTTCTCCCCAGGTAAGTAACCAATATCCTTCCCCATAGGAACGACCGGCCTCGCAATGAGCAATTTCTTGTATCGGTGCTCATCTTCAATTTTCATTAACCCGGCAGCAAGTGCTAATAGCGTCTTACCCGTTCCTGCTTTGCCTGTCAGTGTGACAAGTGGGATTTCATCATTGAGTAATAATTCAAGGGCCATTCGCTGCTGTGCATTTCGTGCGGTTATACCCCAGATCGTTTCGTTGCTAAGATGTAACGATTCCAATCGCTTGCCGTCGGCATTCACTTTCAATAAAGCCGATTTACTTGTCCCGAGTTCATCTTTTAAAATGACAAACTCATGCGGATGAAGAGGGTAAGCAAGGTTAAGATGGTTGACCGGCAAATAACGGAACGAATAAAACTCATCGATGACACTTGGATGTACTAGGAGTGTTATACAACCTGGATACATGTCATTATGGTTCACAATCCGGTCGGATAAGTAATCTTGCGCCTTCAAACCAAGCACATCCGCTTTGATGCGAACAAGCGTATCTTTGCTCACGATTACCACAGGCCGCGGTTCAGTTTTCTCTTGCTCTTCGGAATGGTAATTCATGGCTACAGCCAAAATTCGATTGTCATTCGTAACTTCACCGAACACTTCCTGCATTTTAACAAAACTGCGATGATTGAGTTCTACCTTGAGGGTACCTCCTCCATCTAGTTCGACCCCATCCTGCAGGCGACCTTTCTCCCTCAGGCTATCCAGTAATCTTGAAACGTATCGAGCGTTGCGTCCGATTTCATCAGCTAATCGTTTTTTGCTATCTATTTCTTCCAAAACAATGGAGGGAATAATAACCTCATTATCTTCAAAAGAAAACACGCTGTTTGGATCTTGTAATAACACGTTCGTATCTAGGACATAAATCTTTTTCATGGGATTCCCTCCGTCTCGTCATTTCCGTAAATAGCTCTCTCTGAGGATAAAATGTGCTCATAACGGGAAACCTAACTAAACTATTGAAGAGAGGACTGAACATGATGAAGATGATCGTCTTAGTAATGTCGTTATTTGTTGTGTTAACGGGGTGCGGTAATAAATTCGGTCGTTCGACAACGGACCAATCCCAAAACATCGATCGAAGTCAAGGGGTACAAGTTCAGCAAACTAACCAATCGAATACGCAACCTCTGACAAATCCTCAAATTACGTTGCACCTAGAAGAACTGGCAGCCCGGATTCCAAATGTTGAAAGTGCCCATGTAGTCCTATTTGGCAAAACGGCTATTGTCGGTATCAATGTTAACGCCCAGCTCGATCGCGCTAAAATTGATACTGTTAAGTATTCGGTCGCGGAAGCTCTGCGCAAGGATCCCTATGGAGCGAATGCGATTGTAACCGCAGATATCGATTTGGACGCACGTTTGCGACAAATTGGTCAAGAAGTGAGAAATGGCAGACCTTTATCTGGGTTTGCAGATGAACTTGGCAAAATTGTTGGACGGCTTATGCCACAATTGCCCCGGGATGTCGTTCCAGGACAGCAATCACCTACCTCTTACCCGAAGGATGGAACCCAAATCCAAAGTGACTTATGAT
>JBILCE010000068.1:0-5593 GCA_044353305.1 Paenibacillus sp. | reverse complement strand
TCCACATGTCGTGCTAAACCGGCAAGTACAAGGGTTAAAGTCATGCAACATTGTTTCCGATGATCGTCAAGGGGTATTTCAAGTTATGGAGCATTTGATCGCCAGTGGTCATCAAGACATTGCCATTATTGAAGGGCGCAAAGGTTTTCAATCATCTAAAGTACGAAAGGAAGGTTACCTTCAGGCGCTTGCTTCCCATCAACTTACTAGTCGTCCCGAACTTCAAGTGCATGGCAGTTATGATGTAGAGAGTGGCTATCAAGCCATGAATACGTTACTAAAATTAGACAAGCTCCCAACTGCGGTTTTTTGTTCGAATGACGATATGGCTGTTGGAGCGATGAAAGCGATTGGAGAAAAAGGTCTTCATGTACCAGATGACATTTCCGTTGTAGGTTTTGATGATCATGCCTTTTCAGGTTATTTGTCTCCTTCATTGACGACTGTTAAACGACCAATTGAGCAAATTAGCAAGTTGGGAGTCGCAAAACTCATCGATCGGATTGAGACGAAGGAAGACGGGGCGGAAACGGTTTATATTCATACAGAGTTACTGCTTAGAGAATCCACAAGAAATATAACAATAGGATAAATTGATGTTCAAAATGGAGGATGTCCATCATGTCCATATTACGAAGTTTGTTAAGTGACATACCGATTCCACAAATGGTCCGGATTCGTCAACGTTTTGATGCAACGAACATTACCGATTTAGCGGAATCTCTCGAACGTGAGCTTGCTAAACCAGGCGCGATCGACACGATTCGTCCAGGTCAACAAGTTGCTGTTGCTGTCGGAAGTCGTGGTGTTGCTAACATCGCACTATTCACTAAGGTGACTATTGATGCAATCAAGGCAGCTGGTGCCCATCCGTTTATTGTACCTTGTATGGGAAGCCATGGTGGCGCTACTGCGGAGGGACAGATTGAGGTCCTCCATCACCTCGGAATAAGTGAGGAAACGATTGGTGCACCGATCCGTTCATCAATGGACGTAATAGAAATCGATCGGTTATCGAATGGGCTTCCCGTTTACGTGGATCGCATCGCTTCGGAAGCCGACGCCATCGTTGTTATTAACCGGGTAAAGCCGCACACAGCATTCCGGGGACAAATCGAGAGCGGAATCATGAAGATGATTGCGATTGGTCTCGGGAAACAAAAAGGTGCAGAAGCATGTCATCAACTTGGCTTTAAGTATATGGCTGAGAACGTGCCGGCAATGGCCCGGATTATGCTTGACAAGCTACCTATTCTATTTGGTGTGGCGCTTGTCGAGAATGCATATGATCAAACGTGTCGCATTGAAGTGCTCCCGGCCGCACAAATTGAAGCTCGCGAGCCAGCGTTGCTAGAGGAAGCGAAAGCTCGATTGCCGAAAATTTTATTCGACCAAATTGATGTGCTCGTCATTGATTACATTGGCAAAAACATAAGTGGAGACGGTATGGATCCGAACATCACAGGCCGTTATCCAACGCCATATGCACATGGCGGTCCGGACGTATCAAAGATGGTCGTGCTAGATCTGACACCTGAGACGAAAGGAAACGCTAATGGTGTCGGTACAGCTGATTTTACAACTCAACGGTTAGTGGACAAAACGAATTGGGCAGCGACATACGCCAATGGACTCACCTCCACGGTATGTGCACCAACTAAACAAGCGACAACACTTGAGAATCAGCGGATGACGATTCAAGCGGCTGTCAAAACGTGTAACATTCTCGATTACACCACTTGCCGACTCGTTCGGATTCGGGATACGCTCCACCTTGGAGAGATTGAAATTTCCGTCAATATGTTGGAAGAAGCTCGCCAACATCCGGATATTGAAATTTTGACAGAGCCTTATACGTTGACTTTCGATGAGGAAGGGAATCTGTTTTCATGAGCATACGATCATCATCTTTGAGGCCTTATATCATTGCTGTCGATATCGGAACAACTAGTACGAAGACGCTTGTCATTAATCGTGAAGGACAAATAAAGGCTTCTCATTCGATCGGTTATCCGCTTTATACGCCTCGAGCCGATATTGCTGAACAAGATCCAAATACCATTTTCCAAGCCGTTGTTGATGCCATTGGATCTGTCGTTCAACAGGCCGGTTTGTCGGGTTCCGATGTGCTCTGTGTCTCGTTCAGTTCGGCGATGCATAGTCTGATCGCGATCGATCAACAGGGTATGCCGTTAACGAATTGTATCACCTGGGCGGACAATCGAAGTGCAACGCAATCGCAACGCTTAAGGACCGAGTTAGACGGTCATGCGATTTACCTTGCGACCGGTACGCCAATTCACCCTATGTCTCCGTTACCAAAGTTAATGTGGTTACGCGAGAATGAACCTGCTTTGTTTGCAAGGACTTATAAATTTATTGGCATCAAAGAATATGTATTTGCTAAGTTGTTCAATCGATATGTTATTGATTATTCGCTTGCGAGCGCAACAGGTTTGTTCAACCTTCGTAACCTTGCATGGCACGAACCGTCGCTTGAACTTGCCGGTGTCTCTGCTGAACAGCTGTCAGAACCTGTATCGACGACGTATCGGTTAGAAGGAATGAATCCGCAATACGCGGTTGCGATGGGGCTCTGGCTAGACACACCGTTCGTGGTCGGTGCATCCGATGGGGTGCTTGCGAACCTCGGGGCTGGTGCAGTTGATCCAGGCGTCTATAATGTGACAATCGGAACGAGTGGAGCAATACGCGGGGTCGTCCGTAAGCCATTGACGGACCCCAAAGGACGATTGTTCTGCTATGCGCTGGATGAAAACTTTTGGGTAGTCGGTGGTGCGATTAACAATGGTGGGATTATGTTTCGTTGGGTGCGAGATGAACTCGCAACGCTTGAGGCGGAAGAAGGCCGACGCCAAGGTCGCGATCCCTACGATTACTTGACCGAACTTGCAGAATCTGTGCCAGCAGGCTCGGATGGCTTGCTCTTTTTGCCTCTACTAGCCGGTGAGCGTGCCCCATATTATGATTCGAATGCTAGAGGCGTGTTCTTCGGTCTCTCGCTTGCCCATCACAAGAAACAGATGATCCGAGCTGTCTTGGAAGGCGTTGTCTATCGAATCCATTCCATTGTCCAAGCATTATCCGAACTTAATGGTGAGCCACATGAGATTCGTGCATCGGGCGGATTTGCCCGCTCTCCTTTATGGCGACAAATCATGGCCGACGTTTTGGGAACTCCTGTTTCTGTTCCGAATACGATTGAGAGCTCCGGCCTTGGCGCTGCCATTCTTGGCTTGTATGCCATGGGGGAAATTCCCAATTACAACGCCATCCACGACTGGGTGTCGACCAGCAGTAAGCACGATGTGAATGCTGATCATTTTGCCATCTATCAAGAATTGACACCGATTTATCAAAGAGTGTATCATCAGTTGAAGCATGAATTTCGTGATATTGCGGCGTTCCAACAACGTCACGCCAAGTAACGAAATCTGTTCGGTCATCCGAACCAACTGATCGGTTAATCAGAACAGGAGGGCTTTTCATGAATTTATTCGATCTTTCTGGGAAAACAGCAGTTATAATTGGCGGCAACAGTACCTTAGGTGGTTCCATGGCGGTAGCCTTAGGAGGACACGGTGCAAACGTTGCTATCGTTGGACGCAATGCCGAGAAAAGCCAACTTGTAAAGCAAGAGATTGATGCAGCAGGCGGTCAAGCCAAAGTATTTACAGCTGACACAACTAGTGCAGATGACTTGAAAAGGGTACTGTCTGAAGTTTTAGAGTGGACAGGCCGTGTTGATGTATTAATGAATTGTCCTGGAAAGAATAGTCCTACTCCGTTCTTCGAATTGTCTATGGAAGAATGGGATTCGATTATGGATGTTAATCTGAAGGGCGTCGTGCTAGCATGCCAGATTTTTGGTAAACAAATGGTAGATGCAGGCGAAGGCGGCAGTATTATTAACATTTCATCTGTATCTTCTGATCCACCGCTTTCACGTGTATTTACATACTCTGCTTCTAAGGCAGGGGTTAATAGTATTACGAAGTTTTTAGCACGCGAGTTTGCACCAGCACGTGTTCGGGTAAATGCGATCATTCCTGGTTTTTTCCCAGCCGAGCAAAATCGTAAGATTTTATCGCCTGAACGCATCGAATCGATCATGCGTCACACGCCAATGAACCGATTCGGCGAAGCACGTGAACTTCAAGGTGCAGCTGTATTCTTGGCATCTGAGCAAGCATCGAGTTTCGTCACCGGGACGCTTGTGCGGGTGGATGGCGGTTTCGGAGCGATGACGATCTAATTAGAGGAAAGGATGTTTTTATAATGGTAAAAGGTCAAATCGGGGTAGTCGGCTTAGCGGTCATGGGTAAAAATCTTGCACTTAACATCGAGAGCCGCGGCTTCAACGTCTCCGTCTATAACCGTTCTGCGGATAAGACGAAAGAGATGATAGAAGAGAACCCAGGAAAAAAGCTAGTGCCTACCTATACGGTGGAACAATTCATTGAATCGCTAGAATCACCTCGCAAAATTTTGATCATGGTACAAGCGGGTGGCCCAACTGATGCTGTTATTCAACAACTCGTTCCATTACTGGATCAAGGCGATATATTGATTGATGGCGGCAACGCCTATTTTCCGGATACGCAACGCAGAAGCAAGGAACTGGAAGCGAAGGGTATTCGCTTCATCGGTACTGGGGTGTCCGGTGGCGAAGAAGGTGCCTTAAAGGGTCCAGCGATTATGCCTGGTGGTCAAGAAAGTGCCTATCAGCTTGTTGAGCCCATTTTGACGGCAATTTCGGCAAAAGTCGGCGGGGATGCTTGCTGCACGTACATCGGTCCGGATGGTGCTGGTCACTACGTAAAGATGGTGCACAACGGCATTGAGTACGGCGATATGCAGTTAATTTGCGAAGCTTATCATCTGTTAAAGGATGTACTCGGATTAAGCGCTCAGGAGCTGCATCATATTTTTGCCGATTGGAACAATGGGGAGCTCGATAGCTATTTGATCGAAATCACCAAAGATATTTTCACCAAAACGGATCCCGAAACCGGCAAGCCAATGGTTGACATTATTCTTGACACCGCCGGTCAAAAAGGCACCGGCAAATGGACAAGTCAAAGTGCCCTTGACTTGGGTGTTCCCTTGTCAATTATTACCGAATCCGTTTTTGCTCGATTCATCTCCGCGCTGAAAGATGAGCGTGTCCAAGCCAGTCAACAACTTCGTGGACCGAAGGCAATTCCTTTCGATGGCGACAAGCACGAGTTCATCGAAGCGGTTCGTCAAGCTCTTTATGCCAGTAAAATATGCTCCTATGCACAAGGTTTCGCCCAAATGCGGGCAGCATCTGATGCATACGGTTGGGATTTGAAGTATGGCAATATTGCGATGATTTTCCGCGGTGGATGTATCATTCGCGCTCGTTTCTTACAGAACATTAAAGATGCATACGATCGTGAACCAGGGTTGCGCAATCTGTTACTGGATTCGTACTTCCAAGGGATCGTAGAGAATTATCAAGATGCTTGGCGGAAAGTAATTGCCATAGCGGTGTCACGTGGAGTGCCGGTACCGTGCTTCTCATCGGCTATCGCCTATTACGACAGTT
>JBILCE010000067.1:0-5694 GCA_044353305.1 Paenibacillus sp. | reverse complement strand
TGCTGGTTTATAGCTGGGCGCCGTCAGATCTGGTTGCAATCAAAGCTGTTTATGAATATTCGATTGCAAGTGATTGGTTAGCATTGTGGCATGTGGATCGTTTGTTGCACATTCAACGCGCTTCGGTGGAGTCAAGAATAGGGCAACACAAGATGGGGCGCCGATTGCTTCAGCTTGCGAACGCCATGTATCCGCAATTGAATTGGGAGCCCTTAATGTCCGTTGTACAGAACCGTCAGTGTTTTGCCACTCATCCTATCGTGCATGGATGGGTTGCTCGAGGGCTTGGGGTTCCACTAGAGACAGCCGCTCATGGCTATGCATATGGTTGCTTAGTTCAAGCGGTTAATAGTGCTTTGCGTCTCATGTCAATGGGTCAAACAGACGGACAACGCTTGATTGCAGAGATGGTACCAGCTATTTCCCCAGCCTGGAAATTTGTGGAGGCGCATAAACCGGATGAGATAAGTTCTTGCACTCCTGCTGCTGAAATATCTATGATTCGCCATGCAACACTTTACTCTAGATTATTTATGTCCTAATACATCCATCTTGGGAGGAATTAAAATGTGCAATAATGGAACGCATCATCATCACGAATGGGAAACTCCAACCGCCGTTGCGAAAACACGCCCGGTCCGATTTGGCATCGGAGGACCAGTGGGCTCAGGTAAAACCGCTCTTGTAGAAAAACTTGCTCGTCATCTGCATGGCCCATATAACATTGCTGTCATTACTAACGATATTTATACAAAAGAGGATGCCGAAATTTTGACGCGGTCTCAGGCATTGCCGCCAGAGCGAATAATTGGGGTTGAAACGGGTGGTTGTCCACACACTGCGATTCGTGAGGATGCGTCCATGAATTTCGAGGCCATTGATGAACTGGAGCAACGGTTTCCCAACCTAGATATGATATTTATCGAGAGTGGTGGGGATAACTTGGCAGCGGCATTTAGTCCGGAGTTGGTGGACCGCTTTATTTATATTATAGATGTAGCCCAAGGGGAAAAAATTCCACGAAAGGGTGGTCCCGGCATTATTCGGTCTGACATGCTTATCATTAATAAGATTGATCTGGCCCCATATGTTGGAGCGAGCCTTGAAGTGATGGAACGGGATACGATCCGTATGCGGGGTGACCGACCATTTGTGTTCTCAAACCTGATGGATGGCCAAGGACTTGATACGTTAATTCAGTGGATTCAGCATGAATATCAAAAAGCTTAACGCTTGCCAGGCCAAACTGGCAGCTACGTTTGTAGCCGAGGGTCCCGGCTGTCCGACTTGGCTAACAAAACAGTATCACACTGCACCTATGAAGATTGCAAAAACGTTTAAGCGACCCGACGGTTCGTTGGGGTTGATTATGATGGATGTCTCACCGGGCATAATGGATGGTGATACGTACGAACTCGACTGGCACATTTCGGCAAATGCGAATGTATACGTGACGAATCAGTCATTCACTAAGGTGCATCCGTCATTAATAGTTGGTAGCCGGCAGACCCAACACATTTATGTAGAATCAGGCGGGCGGTTCGAGTTTCGACCTGAACCGGTGATGTTGTATGCAGATGCTGATTTTACTACTGTGACAGACGTTCGCCTCGATCAAGGTGGATCACTCTTATTGACCGAAATTATATGCGCTGGTAGGCGATTGAGAGGAGAGAGATTTGATTTTCGTCGATTTGAATCGACTTTCCGGATCTATTTCGCGGAGGAACTTGTTTATTACAACCGTCAGCGTTTGTTGCCTAAGCAAGAACCGGGATTTGATCCCGTTTCTCCTGCAGGTTGGGATAATTACGCCTGTCAAGGTACTCTCTATGCTTTTGCAGAAGATATCGGTCTTAAAGAAGTGGCTCACCTTCGTTCGATACTTATTGAAGATCGCTTTCCCAATGTCCGCTTCGGCATAAGTGAAACGTATAAGCATGGGCTTGTAATTATCGCGCTTGCGACCCATGCAGAGCATATCCAACAACTGTTTGAAGAAGCTTCCACGTTGATTTCTTTATCCTGCTAAGCATTTTAAATTTCAAAATGACAATCTCATGAACTCTTGGTTTCGTTTCTTGTAAAAACCATCCCTACTTGATATGATTAAAGATGGCTGTAAAAAGCTTATTTTTTAATGCATAGATAGGGGGATGGCGCATGGACAAGACAGTCGCCCACGAACAGGCATCTAAAGTAGAACAAGTAGCTTCGGCCTCTGATTCAGCGACGGGCTCCGATCAACAAGTAACTTGGCGAGATTTCGTAACGTTAGCAAAACCAGGTATTTTAATCTCCAATTCTATTACTGTGGTTGGTGGATTTTGGCTAGCAGCCAAGTGGGAAATAGATCTACAGACCTTGTTATTGCTTGTATATACACTTTTGGGAACGATTTTGGTGATGGCATCCGGTTGTGTGCTGAACAATTATCTCGACCGTGAAATGGACACCAAAATGAGTCGAACTCAAAAACGAGCACTTCCAAGTGGTCGAATTCATCCCCAAGTGGTCCTTGCATATGGGGTATCACTAGGTGTTCTTGGTTTAATCGTTCTTCAATTTCTTGTAGGATCGCCATTATGCACATTGCTAGGTTTAATTGGAATGTTCGTATATGTATGGATCTATACGGCATGGCTTAAGCGCTCTTCTGTTTGGAGCACGACGATTGGCGCAATTTCGGGGGCAGTTCCACCGGTAATCGGTTACTGCGCAGTCTCTAATCAATTGGATATGGCGGCGTTTGTGTTGTTTATGATTTTGTTTCTTTGGCAACCGCCTCATTTTTGGGCGCTTGGGATTCGCCGCAAGGAGGAGTATCGTGCGGCAGGCTTTAATATTTTACCGGTTGTCCAAGGTTCCTACCAAACGAAGATTAGCATGATGCGTTATGTAGTACCCCTCGTACCGGTTAGCTTAATGCTTTACCATTTTCAATATGTGGGGATCATTTATATGGTAGTGGCTTTAGCTATGGGTCTCTACTGGGTGTATTTGGTCGCGAAGGGTTTCCGAGCGCAAGACGATGAAAGCTGGTCGAAGAAAGTATTTTTCTTCTCGCTCTTCTACTTAACGTTTTTATTCCTCGTCATCGTGTTAGATACCGATGGTGCCCTATCCAATCTTATAGGTTTATAATCGAATTTTGACTAGGACAATTGAAGTTAGGAATCCCAGTGATGGGATTCTTTTTTTGCAAAAGGAGGAGGAATGAAATAAATGGAAAACTTGCGTAATCATTGGTTTAAATTTGCAACGGGACTGCTTGTCGCTGGATTGATTGGAGTTTTCGCCTACGAGACTTTAAAAATGGGCAACCAAAACCCGAATCTCGGTGTCAAAAAAGCAGCTCCATCCTTCTCTCTGGTTAATAACTCGGGGAAACAAGTCTCGTTTAACGAAAGTGACGGAAAAGTGCGATTGGTTTACTTTTTCTTCTCGAGCTGTCCAGATGTATGTTCGCCAACCACGTTTCAACTTTCCAAGGTGCAAGATCTTCTTAAAGAAAAAGGATTGTTTGGAAATAAAACAGCTATGTACTCCATTAGTGTAGATCCTGCTAGAGACACGGCAGAGGTGCTCACCAAATATGCCGCACAGTTTCATGCTGATCCAGTCGGTTGGACATTCTTAAGAGGGACAGAAGTGGAAATTGACAATTTAACAAAAAAGTATGGAATCATGTTAATAAAAGAGAAAAACGGTGATTTCACACACTCTAACACGATTTACCTAATCGACGAGAAAGGGAATATCCGACACTATTACAATGGCAGCGATATTGAATTGACGCCTAAGAAGATCGTGTCTGATATCCAACAACTGTTGAACGAAAAGTAAACGAACGGCGGCGAATAGTATAATGGATTATTTTGGTTATATCCTGATGAATAACGTAATTCCGCTTACGATCATGATCGCAGTTGGAATTATACTTCGTCGATTGTTTGAACTAGATATTAAAACATTGTCAAAATTAAATTTTTATTTATTTTCCCCTGCCATTATTTTTAAAATGCTTTATGAGTCAGACGTATCCTTTGCGGTCATCGGACAAGTGCTGTTGTTTTTCTTCATCTATTTTAGTTTGTTATTTGGTATCGCGGAAATATTTGTTCGCGTACGCCGTTACGCAGCTGGTTTACGAACGGCTATGCGGAATAGTGTTATTTTCTATAACAGTGCGAATTATGCGATTCCATTAAATCAACTAGTGTTTGTCGGAGATCCATTCACACTGTCGATTCAAATTATTATTATGATGGTACAAAGTCTTATCCCGAGCACATATGGGGTTTACAGTGTTAATGCACATAAGGCTGGGATTCGGAAAACATTTAAAACTATCATGGGGATGCCGGTCATCTACGCAATTCCGTTGGCCTTTTTGTTCCGAGGTTTTGACGTAGCTATTCCTACCCCAATTTATACTCCACTAAACTATGTGACGAATGCGTTTATTGCGACCGCGTTATTGACGTTAGGAGTACAGTTAGGAGCAATGAAATGGGAGATCAAATTAAGCGATGTACTGTTGTCCAATGTGCTTCGACTGATCTTAGGTCCTGCCCTGGGGTTTGTTGTCGTTTGGGCGCTTGCAATTGATGGTTTGATGGCCAAGGCGTTGGTTTTATCCTGTGCTGTACCGACTTCGTTAAGTAGCGTTTTGCTTGCTGTTGAGTTTGATAATGAGCCTGAATTTTCCTCTCAGGCGGTGTTCTCATCGACTATTTTTAGCATCTTTACTGTAACGATTGTCATTTATTTATTGCAATTTATTCCTTAAATGATGCCATTGTGATTTGCCCGAACGGGGTGTTCGACTGATGATAAACATGCCCGAAGCCGAGATCAAAATTGAAATCGCTTAGGATTATCATCAGCCGAACCGAAGTTTAACACAACAAATAGATATTAATTAATGTTTTAAAAAGTGTTGTACACATTCTGGCACTCTTTTGCCGTTGGTTGGTAGAAGCAGTGCTTTTTGTAGCGCCCTACTTGGGGTTGGTTGTACCAGTTAGGTGGGCAATCGCCAGGTGGACGGAAATACCACAAGCTAAATTTCGCAGGCCACAGGCGTTCGCCGTTGATTGACCGTTTTGCTAACCGCTTTTCGCGCTCGCGTGCTTTTTGATAAAAATAACCATGTTGCACAGCCTCAAAGGCATGCTCCTGATAAATCATTTGCGGTATGGTACGTATGTTTTTAAAATCGGAGCAGTTTGCACGTATCCGGTTGATTCCGACGTTGCCAACCATCAGCATCCCTTGTTCTCCTTCGCCTTCAGCTTCCGCGCGGAGTAATCTTGCAAGTAATGCTATATCTGAATCTGTCGCCTTGACCACAGCCAATAGCTTCCCCTCATTTCGATAAATGGTGAAAAAAATGCGGCCAAAGAGGGCCGCATCTTGAACTAGAACAAACCTGCACGGAGAATGATGACCAGAAGAATATAAAGAACAAGAATTGTGGTGGTTGATGTTGCCCAGCCTAAGCCTTGACCATGATGATGGTTGTGGTGATTATCGCAAGCTGCCATGAAGCATGCACCCCTTTCCGGACCAGTCGGTCACTACAAGATAACATATGTCAAATTCCCATCATCGTTTGTGCATTAACCCATACGCGCGCCCATTTGGCATATTGATCTAGTGGACATTCGGTTATGCCAATGCGATTCGACG